>DATJFH010000169.1:0-6646 GCA_035495815.1 Bryobacteraceae bacterium | reverse complement strand
TGGTAGGGCTGAAATTCGCCTGGAAGCTGTATCGTCCGCTCGGTGGTCCTGGAGATTACCTTCACCAGGTCCGCGGCTTGGGCGGCGGGCAGCAGGCCAAGCGCGAAGATCGCCGCCAGGGCGGCCCGGCAAGGAGAGGCGTCTCGCGCCGGAATTCCACACCGTAAATTTCTATGCGGGTTCATAATATCGACTTGTGGGATCGTCGGGATCGAGGGACGGCGAAGAGGCTTGCGAACGCCTCTGAAAAATAGCGTAAGCCGACGGCAGCACGATCAGCGTGGCGACGGTTGCGCCCAACAGCCCGCCGATCACGGCCCGGCCGAGCGGCGCGGTTTGCTCGGCGCCTTCGCCGATAGCGAGCGCCAGCGGGACCATGCCGGCGATCATCGCCATGGCGGTCATGAGAATCGCCCTCAACCGCCCGCGCGCGCCGGCCACTGCCGCTTCCATCGCCGGACGCCCTTCGAGCCGGCTCAACTCGGCGAAAGTGACCAGGAGAATCGAGTTCGCCACCGCCACTCCGATGGCCATGATAGCGCCCATGAACGATTGGACGTTGAGCGTCGTTCCGGTCACCCGAAGCATGACGATCACACCGCACAGGGCCGCCGGAACGGTGGAGAGCACCGCCAGCGCCAGACCCACCGACTGGAAATTGGCCGCCAGCAGCAGGAACATGACTCCCACCGAGAGCAGCAGCCCGGTCTGCAGTCCGCCGATGGTTTCTTCGAGCGGCGGAATCTGGCCCCGGATCGCCACCGAGACGCCCTTGGGCGGCGCTCCCGCGCGCTGGATGGCGGCGCGAACTTCGGACGCGGCCTCGCTCAGAATCCTGCCGTGGAGATTCGCCGTCAGGCTGACCACCCGCTGCATGTTGTAGCGGTCCACCTCGCCCATGGTCGTTCCGAATTTCACTTCGGCTACGTCGGAGAGAAGGGGCCGCGGCTGTCCGTCCGTCATCAGCGGCAGGTTCTGCAGGTCGGCCATGGAGGCCATCTTGTTCTGCGGGATCTCCACCTGGATCTGGAAGGCGTTGCCGGTGGCCGGATCGCGCCAGTAATTCGGCTCGACGAAACGGCTGGACGATGTAGCCGCAGTGAGCGATTTGGCGATGCTCGCCATGCTGAGGCCGAACTGCCCGGCCCGTTCCCGGTCGACGTTCACCTGCACGGTCGGATAGTCGAGCGGCTGGCCATACTGCAGGTCGCGCAGTGAGGGAACCTTGGCCAGCTCCTTGCGCACTTTTTCGGCAAACGCCGCGCTGACCGCCATGTTGGGTCCCTGCAGGGCGACTTCGATCGGCGTCGGCGAGCCGAAGCTCATCACCTGGTTGACGATGTCGCCGGCTTCGAAGGAGAACGCACACTCCGGCAGCGCCTCGGCCAGGTTCCGCCGCAGCTTTTCCTTGAGCGGCTCGCCCTGCAACGCCGCCGACGGCTTGAGCGCAACCAGCATCACCGCTTCCTGAGGTCCGCTGGTGAACAGGTAGATGGTATTGACCGGATAGCTGGCAGGCTGCACGCCGATGAAGGCCGAGCTGATCCGCACGTTGTCGGGGCCTACCGTTTCCCGAATGACGTCCAGCGCCTTGAGCTCCAGCGTCTCCGTGCGCTCCACGCGGGTGCCGGTGGGCGCGCGCATGCGGAGCTGGAACTGCCCTGCGTCCACCGTGGGGAAGATTTCGGTGGCCAGGCGCGGCCCGAGCGTGCCCAGCAGGATTCCGGCGCCCAGCAGGTAAAATCCGAAAACCGCCCAGCGCGCCGGCATCAGTCCCCGCAGCAGGGAAGCGTAGACGCCCCGCAGCCCGCCTTCCGGATCCTCCTTGTCGCCGTGCCGCATCATCCAGCCGGAGAGGACCGGGACCAGCGTGCTGGAGAGGACATAAGAAGAGACCATGGCGAAGCCCACCGCCAGGGAAAGCGGGATGAACAACTGCCTCCCCACGCCCACCATGAAGTACGCCGGCACGAACACGGCGAGCACGCAGAGCATGGAGAGCAACCGCGGCAGCGCGGTTTTCCGGCAGGCGTCGAGGATGGCGCGCGAGCGGGAGAGGCCGCCGGCCATGTGAGTGTGGATGTTCTCGATCTCGACCGTGGCCTCGTCCACCAGCACGCCCACCGCCAGGGCGAGTCCGCCCAGCGTCATGATGTTGAGGGTCTGCCCCGACGCCCACAGCCAGATCAGCGCGGAAAGCAGGGCGAACGGGATGGTGATCATCACGATGAGCGAAGAGCGCCAGTCCCGCAGGAACAGCAGCACCATGAGTCCGGTCAGAACGGCGCCCAGCAGGCCTTCGTGGACGAGGCTGCGGATGGCGCTCGACACATATCTCGACTGGTCGAATTCCAACCGGATATCGACGTCATCGGGAACCACCTTTTTGAAAGAGGGCAGCGCCGCCTTCACCCGGTTGATTACATCCAGCGTCGACGCGTCGGAGCGTTTGGTCACCTGGATGTAGACCGTGCGGCGTCCGTTGACCTGCGCATAGCCGGTGACGATGTCGGCGCCGTTTTCCACCACGCCGATATCGCGGAGGTAGACGGAGGGACCCGATCCGGCGCGGATGGGCGTCGAGCCCAGCTCCTGCAGGTTCGCGCCGAGCACCGTATTGGTGGATGCGATGCGAATGAGGTTGTCCGTCCTCAGGTTGCCGGAAGGCATCACCACGCTCCCGCGGTTCACCGCGGCGATGGCCTCCTCCGGCGAGACGCGATACGCCGCCAGCCTCTCCGGGTCAAGCCGCACGACGATGGTGCGCTGGTTGCCGCCGAAGGGCGGCGGCGCGGAGACGCCGGGCAGCGTGGCGAACAGGGGGCGGACGTCGTTCAGCGCCATCGTCTGCATCTCCGATGGCGTCCGGATCGGGCTCGAAAAAACGAGCTGTCCCACCGGAACCGACCCGGCGTCGTAGCGCACGATGAACGGCGGAACCACTCCCGGCGGCATGAACGCGCGGGCTCGATTGACGTAGCCCACTACCTGCGCCGCGGCTTCGCTCATGTCCGTGCCGGGATGGAAGACGAGCTTCATCAGCGCGGCGCCCTGAATATTCTTCGACTCCACGTGCTCGATCCCGGTGATGTAGAGGAAGTGATACTCGAAGTAGTAGCTGAGGAAGCCCTCCATCTGCTGTGGGTCCATCCCGCTGTAAGGCTGCGCGACGTAGATCGCCGGAGCGCCGAGGTTGGGGAAGATGTCCACCTTCATGCGGCTCATGGCGAGCCAGGAACAGAGCGCGACCGCAATCACGGCCACCAGGATGGTGATGGGCCTGCGCAGCGCGAGTATGACCAGTTTCATGGATTTATTTCCCCGCGGTCTGCAGATAGCCGGTGAGGTCGCCCTGCGCCGCCGCCAGGGCCAGCATGGCCCGCCAGATTCCCAGCCGCGCCAGCGCGTCGTCGATCTCCGCCTGCGAGAGGAGGCGTTGCGCTTCGGCTACTTCGACGATCGTGCCCAGACCCGCTTTGTACCGCGCGGCGGCCTGCTGCTCGCCGGTTCGGGCGGAAGCGAGCAGCACCGGTGTGTTGTCGGCCACCCGCCGGGCGCCGGCCAGGGTCGCCTTCGCTTTCTCGATACGTCCTTCGATCTCCCGCCTGATCTGCTGGTACCGGGCGCTCTCGGTCCGCTCGTTGGCCTGCTCGATTTCCTTCCGCACGCGGATGGAGTAGCGCTCGAAAAGCGGAAAGGTGACGCTCATGCCCAGGCCCCAATTCTGAGTATTGGGTCCCAGGCCGGAAGCGGCATTGCCCGTCGAGCCGTCCGGCTGCACTCCTGTTCCACGCGCGTAAAGCGTCCCTTCCAAAGTGAAGCGCGGATAGAGCGAGCGGTCGAGCGCTTTCTCCCGCGCCTTGACTTCGTCGATGGCCGCGGTCTGCGCCACCGCCAGCGGATGCGTTTCGACGCCCGCGGGCGCGGCTCCGGTTTCCGGCGGCGTCTGCAGCAGGTTGCCGGATTGCACCGAGACCTGCGCCGGCGGGACGCCCAGCAGCTGCGCCAGCGCGGCTCGCGCCTCCTCCACGGACTGCTCGGCGCGAATCACCTGCGTTTCGGCCAGCGCCAGCTCCGCCCGCGTCCTCGACGCCTCGGCTCCCGGCCGCAGCTCGTTCTTGACCAGCGTCTGCACGACCTGGTCGAGCACCCGCGCGCGCTCGACTCCGGCTTTCGCGGCCACTACGGTCTGCTGCGCGGCCAGAATGGTCAGGAAGGTGTCGGCGGTGGCCGCGGCCACCTGCAGCCTGGTCACCCCGACTTCGGTCTGAGCGCGGCGCCGGCCGCTTTCGGCTACCTCGATGTTCGCGCGGCGCAAACCGAAGTCGAAAGGCTCCCAGGAGACCAGCCCGCCCACGGCCGTCCCCCAGACGCTGTCGAGCGAATTGGTGCGCAGCACGGGGCCCGAGATCGAAGAAATGACCGGCAGCGGCTGAGGCAGCATCAGGCCGAATACGTTGTTGTGCGTGGCCCGGTTGATCTGGCCGAGGAAATCGGCATGGGGCAGGTAGCCGGCGCGGGCCAGGTTGATGCCGGCCGCCGCGGCCGATACCCGCTCCTGGGACACCTGGACGGCCGGGTACCTGGAAGCCGCGTCGTTCACGGCCTGTTCGAGAGTGATTTGCGCCAGTGAAGGAAGAGCGGCGGCAAATTCGAGAAGGAGGACTGCGCAGGCGGTTTTAACCATCGGTATGATTCGACTCGATTTCACGTTCCTTCAATGAGCTCTCCGAAAAGCTCGCGCACCTTGCTTTTGGCCGCGGCCAGAGCCTTGCGTCCCGCCGGCGTGGCGCGATAAACCCGGCGCTTGGTCTTTCCATGCCGCTGCTCGCTCGATTTCAGGTATCCCCTGCGCTCCAGCCCGTGCAGCAGCGGGTACAGTGTCCCGAGGCTGAGCCTGTAGCCGTGCCGCGCCAACTCATCCGCCATTCCGAGCCCGAAGATCGGCTCTTCGGCGGCATGGTGCAGGATGTGCAGCCGGATCAACCCGGAGTAGAGATCCCGGTCTGGCGGATCGTGGCTGGCGAATTTGACCATCGAGCTTCGATATCGAAGTTCCGATA
Organism: Bryobacteraceae bacterium; assembly: GCA_035495815.1. Lineage (GTDB taxonomy): Bacteria > Acidobacteriota > Terriglobia > Bryobacterales > Bryobacteraceae > DATJFH01. Next base: position 1,583 of record DATJFH010000169.1, on the reverse strand, counting down.
GTACAAAATAAAGTCTGCGATTGTCAAACAGCCCGCCGGCGCCGGCCGTAGATTGGCGCACCCCGCGGCAGGCCGGTGAGGCAACCTAATAAAGACTGCCCCACAGGCTGTAAAAAGCTTACCGCGGTGAATGATCAGAAGTAGAACTTCAAACCGAGTTGAATATTCCTGGGTGTTCCTACCTGCGTCGTGATGGTGCCGAAGCTCGCCGGATTCGATATGACCCGCGCGGGCGCGGCGAAGTTCGTGTGGTTCAGCACGTTGAAGAAATCCGCCCGGAAATCGAAATACTTCCGCTCCGTGAGGTGGAACTCCTTCCCCAGCCCCAGGTCGAGATTGTAGAACGCCGGCGCGCTTTCGGTCCCTTTGGCCGAAGTGCCGAACGTACCGGGCGCCGGCACGCCGTAAGCGCAGCCGTTGCTTTCGCCCGGATTCTGGCACAGCGCGTTATTATCGCCGAACCAGTGATCGATGTTCTGATTGTGATAGGTTAGCGGACCATACCGGTTCGCCCGGCTCGACCCGCGCACGAGCTGATTGCTCACGTTGACCGACTGAATCGTCACCGGGAACCCCGAGTGCATGCTGGTGATGAAATTCAGATTCCAGCCGCCCAACACCAGGTCCGCCGGCCGGTTCCAGCTCGAGCCGTAGCGCCGGCTGGTTCCGAACGGCAGCGACCACGTGCCTCCCACGCTGACGTTATGCAGCGCATCGAAGAAAGCCCGCCCGTAATCGCCGTGACGGTCGTAGGCGTTCTGCCAGTAAGCTCCTTCGCTGCTCACGCCGCTCGAGCCGTAATACCCGAGATTGTCCGTGAGCGTCTTGCTGAGAGTGTAGGAGGCCAGAAACTCCAGCCCGCCGCTGAGCCGCTTGCGGCTGCTCAACTGGAACGATTCGTAGTTCATGATGGCGCTCGAATCGGTCCCGCTGATATTGGTGATCAGCGGCGCGACGCCGAACAGCGGACGGCGCTGCTGCAGCGGAAGCCACGCGCTCACCGGACCGGCGCCCGGCAGCGGCTGGTTGTATTCGCGCGGATCCACCAGGTGGGTCCCCTTCTGCCCGACGTATCCCGCGTTGATCGAGAAGCTCGGAGCCAGCAGATACTCCACGCTGAAATTCCACTGCTGGATGAACGCCGGACGCAGATCCGGATTCCAGGCCCGCACCTGGCCGGCCAGTTGTGTCTGCGGCAGCACGTCCGTGAAGCCCAGCGCGATATCGCCAGGCGACCGCACGTCGTAGGTTACCGCCGATTCGAAGAAGAACGGCGGATTCAGCGGCAGGCGCAGGTTGGCGCCCGTGCCCTCCATGAAGCTGGTGATCCCGTATCCGGCGCGGACGACAAGCTTGTCGTTGAACCCGCCCGGAGTCCAGGCAAACCCGACCCGCGGCATGAATTGCTTGTAGTAGGGGTCGTAGAGAGCCCGGCTGTTTCCGTTCTGACCGGCGAACCGCGCCTGCCCGGTCTGCAAGTCCACGTTGACCTGCCGGTCCTTCACTTCATACACCGGCTGCGTGTACTCCCAGCGCAACCCCAGATTCAAGGTCAGATTGGGACGGACTTTGAAGTCGTCCTG
>DATJFH010000168.1:0-6730 GCA_035495815.1 Bryobacteraceae bacterium | reverse complement strand
TGCCCGCGCCAACGTCGAGTATGGCACGGGGCCGGAAATTCTTACCTGACAGATGATAGAGCGCGCGCTGCATCGGGTCGCGATTATCGGATTCGCACGACGGTACGGTGAGTCCTTCACCGGATCTCAAAAAGGCCTCCGCCCATTCCGGTTTTGGACCTTTGGCCAGACGGGGATGCGAGAGCAGTTCGCGCAAGCGTGTTTTGAGCAAGCCGGCTTCGTAACGTGCGTTAGCCGTGCGGCGATCCGCCACTTCGAGGCGGCGGTAAGCGGCTTCGCCTCGCTCGGCCGCGGTTTCAGAGCGATTGACGGCCTCGTCGGCCCGCCAGTTGGCTTCACCAATACGGCGCCAGGATTCTTCAAGATGCGCGTTGATTTCCTGGGCGCGGCGGTCCGCCTCATCCGCCGCTTTCCGCGCCGCCTCCAGCCGCTGGGCCGCCTCTATCTTCTCCGCTGCGAGGCGTTGCTCGACCTCATCTTTTTCCAAGGCCATCCGCCGGACAGATTCGGACGCTTGACGATTGGCTTCCTGGAGGCGCTCTTCCAGCACCGCGACGCGGTTCCCGGCCGCTTCCAGGCGGGTCTCGGCCCCTTCGAGCCGTCTCTCGGCCCTCCTGGCTGCCTCATGCAGAGCCATGGCGGCGGCGCCGCGCCGCAGAATATCCCGCGCCACCCGCATGTTCTCCGGCGGGCACTCCGATAACCGCTGATTCACCTGTTCAATCGAGGCCGCAGCGAAGTAATTTTCGTACCACACGGGCCCGGTCCACTCCACGGGCACAAGCCGGCAGCGCAACTCGTCAAAACGACAGACCGTGTACCCGAGAGACGAGATTTCATCGAATAGGACGCGAGTTGACGAACCCCGCCGCTGCATGTTGGCCTCGGCGAATTCGATCATCCACAGCGGCAGGACGCCCCCGGAGATCGAGTGAAGCGCTCCTCGCAGAACCTCAATCTCGTCGCCCTCCACATCTAGCTTGGCGAGCGCAACGCGCGTTATCGCCCGCTCCGCGCACAGATCGTCCAGGATCACCGCGGGCGCCTTCGAAGGTTCGGCCCCGGGGGTCTCCGGGATACTGCTGCTGTATGCCGCCCGGCCGCCTCCGCCCACAAAGATGTTTGCCTCGCCCGGTCGTGACGCAAGGGCCCCTATGATCATCTGCCCTCGCCCTTCTCCATAACGAGCGAGATTCGCGGCGAGAAATGGCTCCATGGCGGGATTGGCCTCGACGGCCAGGACAGCGCCCGTTGCCCCAATGAGCCGCGCCGCCAACACAGCGTAAAGCCCGAAGTGAGCGCCGGCATCGATGACCGTATCGCCCTCGCGCAGATACATCCAGCAAAACGCCTGCTCCCTGTATTCAATCCAGCCTTCGGCGAGGAAGCGCGCCACCTCGTCTCCCGGCGGATGCGCAAGCCAGCCCAGATGCGGGATCAGAGATTCCACCGATTCGATCATCTATTGAATGGCCATGGTCACCGCCGGACTGCTCTGGCCGGCCACACGCAGGACTATCGGAACTGCATCGCCTTTGGGCGCCCCATCCGGAATAACCACCTTCAGCTGGTAAAATCCTGCGGCGCCCGGCTGCAATCCGGCGAACACGGCCCCAGTCTCGACGCCGCCGATCGACACGGTGACCGGATTCACTGTCGTCGCCGGCGGATCGGACGGCCCCGGAGTGCCGGCCTGAACATCGGCGCTGACCACGCCGAGCCCTGTCGCGAGGATGGTAATGGTCTCGCCGGGCTGCGCCGGAGACCCCGGCTCGGCCAGCGGCGAGGAACCGTCGTCGAGGACGCGATAAATCTTGCCCTGCCCGGCTCCACTGTCATCCTTGGTGAAGATGGCCGGTTGCACGGGAGCCATTGTTACCATGGACGGCACAGTGAGGTTGGTCCCTCGCTGCACGATCAACTGGTGGCGCGCGCTCACGGGCAGATCAAAAGGCAGGACGGCGTCGATGCGGCCGTCGCTCGCGGCCATTATTGGCAACGCCCGCCCGGCCAGCAGGACCGTCGTCCCGGCCAGTTGCGTGGGCAGCGCATCGCCGCTCGGCGCCTGCTCGCTGCGATCGCTCAGGCTCGATCCCAGGATCGATATCATTCCGCCCGGCGCCGGCGGCAGCCGTCCATCCCGGCTCGCGGAACTGACAATTCCGTCCGGCTGGACGATCGGCGAGTTCGAGAGGTTGAGCACTCCACCTGTCAGGGACGTCGTTCCCTTAAGCGCCGTTCCAGGCGATGAAGCGTTGATCGAAACCGTAACGCCCGGCCGCGCGCTTCGAGCCTGCCAGGTTGCGCCCCAACGGCCGTCCTTGAGTGACGTCAACGGTAAAACGGGATCGCCGTTCGAAAAACTGGCGGTCACCGAGCCCGCGGTGAGCGCGGATCCGCAATCGTCGGTCACCTGCATCTGCAGCGATACAGGCCAGCCCGCCGGTACGCTGAAATCCTGCGTGAGCGAGGTGAACGCCGGCAAAAGCCGGCTCGGCGCACAACCGCCCGCGGCAGGCTGCCTGTCCTTGCTGGTCAGCGCGCTCGATCCCGCGCCACCGCTCAGGACCAAGAGGATTCCGATGGACCGCACGGAGCCGTCCGAGAACTGTACGTTGAGCGTTCCGGAGCGTGCGCCGGCCGCCAGCCCGGCGATGCTCGGCTGTACGATGATACGTACCGGTTGGTCCCGTCTGGCCGTGCCGCCCGAAGGAACGTGCACGAACCATTCTTTCCCTTCGAAAAAGGCGCGGCTCGACGTGAAGGATACCGGCGTCGCGGTGGTGTTGTAGACCAGAATCGTCTGCGAGCCGGGATTCGCTCCACCCGCCACGCCTGTGAAGCGTAGCGTGGTAGGCTGCAGCGTGGGTCCGGGATTCGAACCCGCGGGTAGCACGTTGAGGAACACGGACACGAATTGCGGCGAGTTGTCGGCTTCCGGCGCATCCAGGCGCACCAGTCCCGTATAGAGACCGGGGGCAAGGCCCGCGGGGTTTACCAGAACGTCGAGATTTGCCGGAGCGCTCCCCGCGGCCGTCGAGCCGGAATTCTGCGCTGTCGTCAGCCAGTCGCCGCCGGCGAGAGTGCTGGCCCCGAGTGAGAAGTTCAGGGCGCCCTGGCCGTCGTTAGCGATGCTGAGACTCTGAGGCGCGGTATCGCCGCCGCCGGCCACCGCGGTAAAGGTCAGTCCGGTTTGCGAAAGCAGAATCTTTTTCTGAACAGCCGTGATGCCGAGCGAGACCGGAATGTCGAGGGTCTCCCCCGTGGTCGGGCTGGCGAAGGAGATCACTCCGTTGTAGGAGCCAGGCGCAAGGTTAGTCGGGTCCGCGGTGACGACGATCGACGCCGGGGAGCCCGGACGTACCGAGCCGGAGCCAGTCGAAACCGAGAGCCACGAGGTGTCGCCTGTCAGGGCCGAAGAGGAGACCAGGAAGTCCAGCGCGCCGCCGCCCGCGTTCACGACCGTCAGAGTCTGTGTCTGCGGATCGGTCTGTCCCGTGATGGCAAAGGAGACGGCGGTCGGGGCGACGGAGAGCTTCGCCGGTACGGCCGGGCCTACATTGAACGTCACGGAAACCACGCGGGTTCGCGGCTGCGCATTGAGCGCCGTCACCGTGATACTTGCCTGGTACGACCCAGGCGGAACTTGCGCCGGATCCGCGACCACTCCAATGCGTCCGGAGGTAACCGCTTCCGGAGAGTTCAGCTTCAGCCAGGTGGCGCCGGCCGTGGTGACTGCCGCGCTGAACGGAACACCGACGATCGAGGCCGTGACGCCGATAGCCTGTTCCGCGGCGGCTTCCCCATCGCTTGAAGCCGCGAAGGTGAGCGAGGTGCGGCTGATATCGAACGAAGGCGGCAGCGCCAGCACGCGGCGTATCCGCTGGTTGCGGGTATCGGCCAGGAACACGTCTCCGGAAGCGACCGGCCAGACTCCTTCCGGCGCCCCCAGCGTGGCCAGCGTCGCCAGATTGCCGTCTCCGGCAAATCCCCTCACACCGTTCCCGGCGAAGGTAGAGATGTTCTGCGCCACGTCCACGACGCGGATGCGATTGTTCAGCGTGTCGGCGATGTACAGATTCCCCGCGCTGTCGAGGCCGATGCCGGCCGGACCGTTCAGGGCCGCCGCCGCAGCCTGTCCACCATCCCCGGAGTAGCCCGCCTGTCCATTACCTGCCACCGTCGTAGCGACGCCTGCCGCGGTGACTTTGCGGATGCGGTTGTTGCCCAGGTCGCAAATGTAGATAGAGCTTGCGGCGTCCACCAGAACCTCTACCGGAGTCTTGAGCGCGCCGGTTGTCACACTGGTGATCACTCCCGCCGGCGTGACCTTGCGGATCGCGTTGTTTCCGCTATCGGCGATGTACAGATTACCGACCCCGTCGAGGGCTATGCCACGCGGCGAGTAGAGCGCAGCCCGGTTGGCCGGTCCGTTGTCGCCCGTCAGAGCCCCGAAGAATTCGCTGCCCGCCACAGTGGTCACAGTCCCCTGCGGAGTCACCCTTCGAATGCGATGATTGCCGGTATCGGCGATGTAGAGATTACCGGCCGCGTCCACCGCCACACCGTCGGGGGAGTTGAAGGAGGCATTAATCGCCGGGCCGCCATCGCCCGAGAAACCGATCAGCCCGTTGCCGGCCACCGTCGTAATGGTTCCGGTCGTATCGATGCGCCGGATCAGATTCTGGACGGTGTCGGCGACAAACACAACCCCGTTTCGATCGATGGTGAGGCCGCCCGGATAGTTAAACCGCGCGCTGGTGGCGGGTCCGTTGTCGGCGGGGTTCTGAAGCCGGCCGCTGCCGGCCGCCGTCGTGATCGTCCCCTGGCTGACGCGCCGGATCCGAATATTAAAGGTGTCGGAGATCAGCAGGCGATCCGACGAATCGACCGCGACGCTGAACGGGAATTCGAGCGTCGCGGCGGTGGCCGGGCCGCCATCCCCGTTGAAGCCGCGCTGCCCGTTTCCCGCTACGGTCGTGACGATCCCGGCCGTATCGATGCGGCGAATGCGGTCGTTGACATAGTCGACAACGAAAAGGTTGCCCCGGCTGTCGAATGCCAGGCCGTAAGGCTGATAGAAAGCTGCGTTGCGCGCCAGGGCGTTGTCGCCGCTGAATCCGGGCTGCCCGGTACCGGCAATGGTCGTAATGATACCCTGCTGGTCCACGGTGCGGATGCGATGGTTGTCCTTGTCGGCGATGTAAAGAACATCGGCGGCGCTGACGGCGATGCCGACCGGGTTGCCGAGAAGGGCTTGCTTCGCGGGACCTCCGTCTCCGGCGAAGCCCGCGGGCCCTGCGCCGGCGGCGGTGGTGATGGTCCCTTGCGGGTCCACCTTGCGAATGCGGTTGTTGAGGCTGTCGACGATATAGAGATTGCCGGTTGAATCGAGCGCGATGCGATAGGGCCGGTTCAGTGCGGCGTCCACCGCGGGACCTCCGTCGCCGGAGAAGCTCGCCTGCCCGTTGCCGGCCACGGTGGTGATGATCCCCTTTGTGTCGATCTTCCGGATTCGGTTATTGAACGAATCCGAGATATAGATGTTGCCGGCCGGATCGACGGCCACGTCCTGCGGCTCGTTGAGCGAGGCGTCGGTGGCCAGCCCGCCATCCCCGGAAAATGTCTTGATCCCGTTGCCGGCGAGCACGATGATGTTGCCCAGGGAATCGACCTTGTACACGACGTTCTGAAATTCGTCGCAAATGTAGAAATTCCCCGCGCGGTCCGCGCTGACGGCATTGACCCCGATGGCTGCGCCGAGCGCCGGGATTCCGCCGCTGATGGGGATGTTGTCTGTTCCCGCGAACGTTGTGATTACCCGCTGGCCGAACGCCGAGTGCGCCACCAGCGCAAGCAGAACCCACCGGACAGACTTCCGCATCAATGCCGGACCTCCCTTTGCTGCAATTTTTCATCATACCGGAAGCGCAAGTTAGGAAGGGGAGGGGTTCCCACACCCAAGTGGCTTGCTTCTTATTGGGGGCTAACTGTTCCCTCAGCCCCGGGTGATGCTAACCTGCTTTCATGCCGCTGCATCGGATGTTCGCGTTTCTTCTGTTTCTCGCGGTTGCGGCCGCCCAGCCTCACGACACCTGGACCACGGAACTCTCCTTGCGGGTGCAAGCCGTTGCCGGCGTCACGCCGTCGCCGGATGGCGCCCTGGTCGTCTACACCCAGACGCAGCACGTGATCGAGCCGGAACGGAGCGAGCAGCGAACCCAGATCTTTCTCGCCAAAGCCGACGGCTCAGCGCGGCGCCAGCTTACCTTTGGTGAAAAGAGCGCCACCGCGCCATCCTTTTCCCCGGATGGCCGCTTCATCTACTTCCGTTCGGCGCGAACCGGCCATTCCGATATCTGGCGCATCCCGGTCGACGGGGGTGAAGCGCAACCCGTCACGAACTGGAAGGGAGAGATCGGCGTCTACGCCGTCTCGCCGGACAATCGATGGCTGGCGTTCGCCGCCTGGCAGGAGCCTGCTGACGAGGAGCTGAAAAAGAAGCAAAAGCGCGACTTCTGGGTCGTGGACGAGCATCCCAAAAATCACGTGCTCTGGCTGGTACCTACGACATCTCAGCCGCCGGGCTTCGCCACCCCAAAGCGACTTTCCGATCCACGGCGTCACGTCGCCGAGCTCGACTGGGCCCCCGATTCGCGCTCCATCGTCATGGAGAATCGGCCCTCCCCGAGCCCGGACGTCTGGACAAAATCAGATCTGTCCGAAGTGA
>DATJFH010000167.1:0-21924 GCA_035495815.1 Bryobacteraceae bacterium | reverse complement strand
CCGGATCAGTTTCTTCTTGGCATCGATGCTGCGGCCTTCGAACATGCTGAATTCGATGATCGTGTACCGGTCGCTCCGCCCGGCCGGGTAGAAGAATTCCCCGCGATCCAGCGGAAAAAACCGGTGCGCCCGCTTGTCCTTCGGGTATTCGAGCGCCTCCATGACACACGTGTGAATCACGTCCGAGACCGCGGGAATAATCGGAGCGAGCTGTTCCCGAAGTCCGTAGACCTTGACCTGAGGCATAGCGGCTACGGCGCGAGCCGCGTCGCCTGCCGGGCCACCATCTGCCAGCCCTGAGGTCCCTTGAGCCATACGTGAAGGATATTCAGGTTCGCAGTGGTGCTCTTGCCGCCCGTGCTGTTCTTGATATCCACCTTCCCCCGCACCAGTGCCGTGTTGCCGTACACCCGCACCGTGGTTTCGGAAAACTCGATGGCCTCGGTGCTGGACTTGCCGGTCGTCACCGACGTCACTACCTCCGCCTTGGTCTGGTTATGACCGCTCGAATGGCTGTAAGTCAAATCGGGATGCAGCAGCTTTTCGAGAGCGGAGCCGTCCTTTTTCATCGTCGCCTGCTTCCAGGCGTTCATCGCGGACATCACTTCTTTTTCCGCTTTTGGATCCATCGTTGCGCTCCAGCCGAGCGACGCCGCCAGGAGCAGCCATGCCATGTTCTTCATAGGCTATTAGCTTACCGCACGCGCTGTCCAAATACGTTCCGGCGCAAACCGCTGCCGGACAGGCGCCAGGGAACCGTCAGTCCGGGTTCTTGACCACGGCGTCAATGGCTCGCAACCGCCGCAGCAGGCTCCCCAGCCTGTCGAGCCGCAAGGCATTCGCACCGTCCGACAGCGCATTCTCCGGATCGTCGTGCACTTCGACGAACAGGCCGTCGATTCCTGCCGCCACCGCCGCCCGCGAGAGAGTCTCGATAAATTGCGGCTGACCGCCCGAGGCCGCGCCGGCGCCGCCCGGCAGTTGCACGCTGTGAGTGGCGTCGAACACCACCGGCCATCCGAAACCCCGCATCACCGGCAGTCCCCGCATGTCCACCACCAGATTGTTGTACCCGAACGAAGCGCCCCGCTCGGTCAGCAGGATTTTCGAGTTGCCCGTCGATGCCACCTTCTCGGCGGCGTGGCGGAAATCCAGCGGTGAAACAAACTGTCCCTTCTTCAGATTGACGATCCGGCCCGTCCTGCCGGCCTCGGTCAGCAGGTCGGTCTGTCTGCACAGGAAGGCGGGAATCTGCAGAATGTCGGCCACTTCGGCAGCCGGTCCCGCCTGCCACGGCTCGTGGATGTCCGTCAGCACGGCTTGGCCTCCCGCCTTCACCCCCGCGAGAATGCGCAGGCCTTCCGCCAGACCCGGTCCCCGATAGGCCGCGCCGCTCGTGCGGTTGGCCTTATCGAAGGACGCCTTGAAAACGAACGGACCGGCAATTTCGCCGATCGCCTGCGCCAGCTTCCGGACGTGCTCTTCACTCTCGATCACGCAGGGCCCGGCGATCAGCGCCAGCGGGCCGCCGCCGCCGAAACGAATCGAAGCCGTTACCTCAATCGCCGGTGGAATATTGCACATTCCTCAGGAGGGGGCCCGCCAGCCGGCGTTTTCGATTCTCGTAAGCGGCTCCGATGAACGACCGGAACAGCGGGTGCGGCTCGAGCGGCTTCGATTTGAACTCCGGATGGAACTGGCAGCCCAGGTACCAGGGGTGGTCTCCGATCTCGCAAATCTCCACATACGTGCGGTCGGGAGTCTCGCCCGTGATCCGCAGTCCGGCCGCCGTCAGAGTCTCTTCGTACTCACGATTGAACTCGTAGCGGTGCCGGTGCCGCTCGGTAATCTCGGCGGAGCCGTACGCCTGGTGCGCGAAGCTGCCTTCCTTGACGAGGCACGGCCACGCGCCCAGCCGCATCGTGCCGCCAAGCTCGTCGACGCCTTTCAACTCGCGCAGCTTGTAAATGACGCGGTGAGGCGTGCCCGGGTCGAACTCGCTCGAATCGGCGCGCTCCAGCCCGCATACGTTCCGGGCGTATTCGATCACCATGGTCTGCATCCCGAGACAGATACCGAAATACGGGACCTTGTTTTCGCGCGCGTAGCGGATGGCGTTGATCATGCCCTCAATCCCGCGCTTGCCGAAGCCACCCGGAACCAGGATTCCGTCGTAGTCTTCCAGTTGCCGCTCCCAGTTCTCGCCATCTACCCCTTCGGCTTCGATCCAGTGGATATCCACTTTGAGCCTGTGCGCGGCTGCGCCATGAATGAGCGCTTCCTTCAGGCTCTTATAGGAGTCTTCGTACTCCACGTATTTGCCCACCAGGCCGATCGATACCTCGTCGTCCGGGTTCCGCAGCGCCGTCAGCATCCCGCTCCAGCGCGTGAGATCGCGCGGGCCGGCCGTGGACTCCAGGTCGAGATGTTTGATAATGATTTCGTCCACGCCTTCCGAACCGAACACGACGGGAACTTCGTACACCGACTTCACGTCGCTGGCCGTGACCACCGCGTCCACGTCCACGTCGCAGAACAGGGCGATCTTCTCCTTCATGTCCTTCGGAAGGACTCGCTCCGAGCGGCAGAGCAGGATATCGGGCTGGATGCCCAGCGCCCGCAGCTCTTTGACGCTGTGCTGCGTCGGCTTGGTCTTCAGCTCCTGCGCGGCCGCGATCCAGGGCACCAGCGTAACGTGCACGAAGATGCAGTTCTCGCGGCCCTTCTCATGACGGATCTGGCGAATCGCCTCCAGAAACGGCAGCGATTCGATATCGCCGACCGTGCCGCCCACCTCGACGATCACGATATCCACCTCTTCCGACACTTTGCGCACGGCCGACTTGATTTCGTTGGTCACGTGCGGGATCACCTGCACCGTCTTGCCCAGATAGTCGCCGCGCCGCTCGCGCGAGATGATCTGTTCATAGATCCGGCCGGAAGTCAGGTTGTTGGCCTGAGTCAGCTTGGCGTGCGTGAATCGCTCGTAGTGGCCCAGGTCGAGATCGGTTTCCGCGCCGTCGTCGGTGACGAACACTTCACCGTGCTGGAACGGGCTCATGGTGCCCGGATCGACATTCAGGTAGGGATCGAATTTCTGCAGCGTGACCTTCAGGCCGCGGCTCTCGAGCAGACACCCGATCGACGCCGCGGCGATGCCTTTTCCGAGCGATGAGACCACGCCCCCGGTCACAAAGATGTATTTAGCCATTTCGTTTCGCGCTCTCCAGGGAAGCTTCGAATAACTGGGACACCCGTTCCAAATCCTCCGGCGTATCCACGCCGAGCGACTCGTACTCCGTTTCCACAACCCGGATCGAATGCCCGTTCTCGAGCGCCCGCAGCTGTTCGAGCCGTTCGGCCTGCTCCAGAGGACCGACCGGCAGCGCGGAGTAGCCGAGCAGAAAATCCCGCCGGTACACATACAGCCCGATATGTTTGAAACATACCGTGGCGGCGCGCCCCTCGCCGCGGGTGTAGGGAATGGCGGACCGTGAGAAATACAGCGCGCGGCTGGCCCGGTCGGTCACTACCTTCACCACGTTCGGATCCGTGATCTCGCGGGGATCCTCGATCCGCTTCGAGAGCGTCGCCATCGGCGCGTCTTCATCGTCGTCGAGCATGGGAAGAAGAGCGGCGTCGATAGCGGCTGGATCGATCAGCGGCTCATCGCCTTGCACGTTGACGATGAGCGTCGCCTCCGGACGCCCGGACGCCACTTCGGCCACCCGGTCGGTGCCGGAGAGGTGGTCGGCGCGGGTCATGGTCGCCTGCGCCCCGAAACGCCGCGCTTCGCCGAAAATGCGCTCGTCATCGGTGGCGATGATCACCGACGACAGGTACCGGGCCATAGAAACCCGCTCGTGGACGTGCTCCAGCATTGTCTTGGAGCCGATGCGGGCGAGAGCTTTTCCAGGAAACCGCGACGACGCGTAACGCGCAGGTATGACACCCAGAATTTTGCGGTGCACAAAAGATGATAACAAAAAAACGGCCGCCGCCTAAATTCTTTTCCGGCCCGCGGCTCTGGCGCGCCGGAATTCAGCCGCCCGCACCCGGCGCTCGTCCATGCCGAAGTAGTGCGCCACCTCGTGCCACACGGTGTCCTCGATCATCTGGCGCAAGTGCTCCGGACTCCGCGCAAGCCGCTCGTGAGGGCCCTGGAAAATCGTGATCCGGTCGGGCAGCGTGAAGCTGTCGGATACGCTGCGCAGCGTAAGGGGCCGGCCTTCGTACAGTCCCAGAAGCGTCCCGCCGCGCGCCAGTTTTCCAAGCTGGAGCCGCGACGGCTCGGGCTCTACCACCAGCGCGACGTTCCTCATGCGAGTCCGGAACTGCCGGGGTACTTTGGCGAAAGCCTGCTCCACCAATTGGTCGAATTCGCGCGGATCCATGTCTGCTCCGGTTCTATTGTATGAAAGGTGTAGCGACCCGGATTGCGCGGACTGCCGCTCCCGAAACCAACGTCGGGGGTTGTACCAAGCGTTACAACTCCTTCCGTTTTTGGAATTGACATTTTCGGATTCTGGTATACTCGGACCAGATGGGAAGGTCCAATGACATCCCGAACCAACTGTCAGTGGTTTCTTTTACTTTGCGCCTGCGTTTGGGCAGTGCCGCTTGGATGGAGTGCGGACAGCCCTAAGGTTTCGGTCGATCCACGGGCGAAACCGGCTGCGGCGGCTCCCAAAGGTCCCCGAACCGACATCCGCGTCGACACGACCGTCGTTCTGATCAACGTAACCGTAACGGATCCCTTGAATCGGTTTGTAACCGGGCTGGAGAAGGAAAATTTCCGGCTTTACGAGGACAAGTCCGAGCAGAAGGTAGTTCACTTCGCCAGCGAGGATGCGCCGCTGTCCATCGGACTGGTTTTCGACACCAGCGGCAGCATGGGCAACAAGTTGGCCAAGTCGCGCCAGGCGGTCGCGCAGTTTTTTAAGACTGCCAACCCGGAAGACGAGTTCTTTCTCGTCCAGTTCAACGACCGCCCGGAAATGGTTCAGGATTTCACCACGAATCTTGAAGACATCCAGAACCGCCTCACTTTTACGCAGGCCAAAGGCCGCACCGCCCTGCTCGATGCCGTCTACATGGCGCTGCACAACATGAAAAAAGGACATAACCCTCGTAAGGCGTTGCTGATCATCTCGGACGGGGGCGACAACAGCAGCCGCTACACGGAGAGCGAAATCAAGAACCTCGTGCGCGAAGCAGACGTCCAAATCTATGCTATCGGAATATTCGAGCCCAGCGGTTCACGCGGCCGGACGGCGGAGGAGTTGAGCGGTCCGGGCCTGTTGAGCGAACTGGCCGAACAAACCGGCGGCAGGCACTTTGCTGTGGAAAATCTCAATGAATTGCCGGATGTCGCGGCAAAAATCGGAATCGAATTGCGCAACCAGTATATTCTCGGCTACACGCCGACCAACCGGGAACGGGATGGAAAGTATCGCAAGGTACAGGTCAAATTGGTACAGCCGAAGGGCCTGCCACCCCTGAAGGCATTCTGGAGACTCGGCTACTATGCTCCGATTCAGTAAACGGGGTCAGACCGGCGTGGCGCTGGCGCTGGCGATGATTCCGCTTCTGGCGCAGGTCAAGGACGGCCCGCCTCCCGATACCACGTTCCGGTCCGACACACGCCTCGTCGTTCTGCACGCAACCGTCATCGACAAGAGTGGGAAGTTCATCACCAACCTTCAGCAGAACGCCTTTCACGTCTACGAGAATAATGTAGAGCAGCCCATTAAGAAGGTTCTCCGCGAAGACGTGCCGGTCTCCATGGGCCTCATTGTGGACAACAGCGGAAGCATGCGCACCAAACGCTCGAGAGTGGAGGCGTCCGCGCTTGCGCTGATCAAGGCGTCCAACCCTCAAGACGAAGTCTTCATCGTAAATTTCAACGACGAGGCGTTTCTCGATCAGCCCTTTACCGCGGATATCAAGGAACTCGAGCGCGGCCTCTCCAAGATCGATTCGCGGGGCGGCACGGCAATGCGGGACGCGATCCGCATGTCTATCGATTACCTGAAAGAGAATGGCAAGCGGGACAAGAAAGTGCTGGTGGTCGTCACCGATGGGGATGACAACAACAGCTCCGGGTCCCTCGAGAACCTGATCAGGTCTTCACAGCAGAGCGAGGTGCTGATCTATACCGTCGGCCTGCTGGCCGAGGAAGAGAAGCGTGAAGCCAAGCGCGCTACACGGGCGCTGAACGCCATCGTGGAAGCGACCGGTGGAAAGTCGTATTATCCGAAGGAACTGAAGGAAGTGGACGCCATCTGCCAGCAGGTCGCCCGCGACATACGCAGCCAGTACATCATCGAGTACACTCCCAAAAACCCCGCCCTTGACGGCTCGTTCCGCCAGATCCGGGTTACTGCGAGCGGTCCCAATCGTCCGGTCGTCCGGACACGCTCCGGTTATTACGCGACACCCGATAAGTCCGAGCGGACCGGCAGCTCCGGTCAGTGATCGGGCTCCTGTGGCGGCTCTCGAAGGGCTACCGGCTGCGGCCATGGCGCAGTCCTTACCTCCGCTGGAGAATGGAAACGTACTGGGGTGTGCACGCCTCCAGCATCGGCTTCAAGGACTTCTGGCTCTTTGTCTGGCGTCATCGATCCGACCTGCTGCGTTACTTCAGCTGGGCGGCTCGCATGTAAGATGCAGCTGGTTTTGTGGGACAGCAATCCCAAGAGCGGCCTGATCGTGGCGCCCACCTCGAAAGACTCCCTGGAATATCCGCGCTTCCGATGCCCTGGACGCCCGCCGTCCATCCAGAGGCTCGGTCTTCCGCGTATGGGCCGGCATCGGCGGCATGGACTCGTGCCAGAGCGCCGGGCAGATGCTCATAGCTTGCCAGGCCGCTCCAAAGAGCCGCTTACTTATCCGGGACTCTGTACATCCGGGCCGGAATGAGGGAAAATCTCACCAGCTTATGGCCCACAAACAGAAAAGCAAAAAGACGAAACAGGCGGCGGCCGGCGGCGCCGTGCAGCCCCCGGGGGAGATGAGCCGCAAGAAATACGAGGAGAAAATGCTCGATCTTCAGGTCGAGCTGGTGAAACTCCAGACCTGGATCAGGCACAGCGGCGCCAAAGTCATGGTTGTATTCGAAGGCCGGGACGCTGCCGGCAAGGGCGGCGTCATCAAGCGCATCACCGAACGGGTCAGCCCGCGCGTCTTCAAGGTGGTCGCCCTGACCAGTCCTACCGAGCGCGAAAAAACGCAGATGTATATGCAGCGGTTCGTTCCGCATTTTCCCGCGGCCGGCGAGGTTGTTATCTTTGACCGCAGCTGGTATAACCGCGCCGGCGTAGAAAACGTGATGGGCTTTTGCAACAAGGCCGAGTACGAGCGTTTTCTGACGATGTGTCCCGTGTTCGAGCGCCTTATCAGCGATTACGGCATTATTCTGATCAAGTACTGGTTCGAAGTGAGCCAGAAGGAGCAGACCAAGCGCTTCATGGAGCGCATCAAGGACCCGCGCAAGCAGTGGAAGCTCAGTCCCATGGATCTGGAGTCGCACCGGCGATGGTACGATTACTCCCGCGCCCGCGACGCCATGTTCGACAGCACCGACACCGAAGCCAATCCCTGGTACGTCGTGAAAGCCGACGATAAGAGGCGGGCGCGTCTGAATTGCATCTCCCACCTCCTGAGTGTAATTCCTTACAAAAAAGTGGCCTTCGAACCGGTAAAGCTGCCGAAGCGGCAAAAAGCGAAAGGATATGTCGAACCGGCGCGATTATACCGGTTCGTGCCTGAAAAGCACTGACGAACCGGTATCGCCCGATTCTGATTGAAACGCTTTTCTTTGGGATTGTTTCCCGATTTGTTTCGCTGCCAGCTCCTGACGGCTTGGAAACATTGGACTAAAACATGGCTGGACAGTTGCACCGGCCCGGCCAAGGAGAAGGAGTATTTATGCGTATCATCGAAATTTTGAGAAGAGCGGAAATCTGGAGAGACCAGCACGGTCAGGATCTCATTGAATATGCCCTGATGGCGGGCTTCGTGGCCGTGTCCGCCGCCGCCATCATGCCCGGAGTGGGCAGCAGCATCAACATCATCTTCAGCAAAGTAAACTCGATCATGATCCTGGCGGCTGCCAGCTAGGTAGCGTGCCCCGGCATCCTTCAATCGGTGTAACCTGTTGAGGGATGCCACAAGCCAAACAGGTTCTGCTGTGCGCGCTGTCCGCGGCCCTGCTGCACGGTGGCCGCGTCGAACTGAGCCAGTCGGAGGTTTTCCGCTCCGGCCAGGACGGCTATCACACATATCGCATCCCGGCGCTGATTACCACCAGCCGGGGCACTCTGCTGGCGTTCGTCGAAGGGCGGCGACAGTCCCGCTCGGACTCCGGCGATATCGACCTCCTCTTGAAGCGGAGTTTCGATCGTGGGAAGACCTGGTCGAAGGCGCAGGTCATAGCCGACCTTGGCGCGGACACGATCGGCAATCCGGCGCCGGTGGTGGACCGCAGGTCCGGCGGCATCATCCTGCTGCTGACCCGCAATCCGGGCGAGGTCACCGAAAAGCAGATCATCGATTCGGCGGTCGAGACCACGCGTACGGTCTGGATCTCACGCAGCGCGGACGATGGCGCCACCTGGACGCCGCCCGTGGAAATCACGGCCTCGGTGAAAGAGCCGGAGTGGACCTGGTACGCAACCGGCCCCGGCGCCGGAATACAGCTCGAGTCCGGCCGCCTGGTGATCCCCTGCGATCACATCGTGAAAGGGAGCAAGGCTCGCCACTCGCACGTCATCTACAGCGACGACCGCGGAAAGAGCTGGAAAATCGGCGGCATCGCCGACGAGAAGACCAACGAGTCGGCTGTGGCCGAGTTGCGCGACGGATCGCTGTTGCTCAACATGCGCAGCTACCAGGGCGACAACCGGCGCCGGATCGCAATCAGCCGGGATGCGGGCCTGACCTTTTCCAAGGCCGAGCCCGACCCTGCGCTGATCGAGCCGGTCTGTCAGGCCAGCCTCATCCGCGCCGTCCGTCCGGGAAAGAAGAGCGACGGACGGCTGCTGTTCTCGAACCCCGCCGCCCTGAAACGGGTCCGCATGACCGTGCGGCTCAGCCCCGATGACGGAAAGACCTGGCCGGTATCGAGAGTTCTGCACGAGGGACCTGCGGCATACTCTTCGCTCGCCGTGCTGAACGACGGCACTATTGGAATCCTATATGAGCGCGGCGAGCACGACTCGTACGAGCAGATCACCTTCGCCCGCTTCCCGCTGGCCTGGCTCTCGGAGCGGCGCTAAGCCATGCGCCGCCGCGATCTGCTTCTGTCGGCTATGGCGCCCCGCGGCTCGCTGAACCTGCTCGACACAGCCGCCGCGCATGTCGCCTTGGCCGGGAAAGACAAGGGCCGGCGCAAGATCTGGGGCCGCATCGGAGGAACCGCGGCCGAGCACGCATCGGCAGCCGAACTGGCGCGGCAGCTGGGACCCTTCCTGCCGGCAGTGGAGTTGGAGCCATTCCGGTTCAAGGCGCACCGCGCGCTCGAATGGGAAGTGCGGGCCGGCGGCAAAATCCTGGAGACCGCCATGCCCGCGCCCTTCGAAGCGCGCTTTCCGGACCGCGACGTAAGCGCGCCCGTCGAGCCGGTGGATCCGGATGGCGACTGGCGTCGGGTGTCCGGCAAATGGGCCTTCGTGAACAGCCTGGCCACCACGTCCACGATGCTGAACGTGGTGCGCGAGAAGCTGCTCTACCGGCGCGCCGTAGAGCATGGCGCCGCCGGACTGCTGTTCGCCGTTCCCACACCGGCCGGTTCACGATGGAAGTCCGTGCTGCCGGTCGATAAACCTTACGCCTTGCGAGACGAGCGCTACCCCGGCGGGCTGCGGCCCATTCCGTGCTTCTCCATGGATTCGATCGATGGAACAGCGCTGGCCTCTTTGTCCGGGGAGCGGGCGACCGCTGCGATCCGTTACGATTCGGACGGCCCGCATGAGGGACGCAACGTGGTGGGGTTCCTGCCGGGCACGGGCGCCTTCGCGGCCGGCGTCATGTGCCACATCGATTCCTTCTTCACCGGCGCCTGCGACAACGCTTCCGGTATCGCCGCCATGGTGGGTCTGGCCGAAGCCTTGTCGCGTCTGCCCTCCAGGGCGCGGAAGCCGGACTTCTACTTCTTGGGCCTGTCGGCGCACCATGACGAGGCAGCCGGCATGCGGGACTGGGTGAAACGCGATCCCGACCGCTTCCGGCGCGTCCGGCAGCTATTTCTGCTCGAACATGTGGACGCGCTGCCTGCGCCCCTGAACAACAATCGGATCGCTTACCTGGGTTCGGATGGCTGGCCCGAGGTCCGCGGAGTGGTGGACGGGTTGGCCCGTAAGAGCGGCGTGATGACCGTCGCGCCGAAGATGGTAGACGCCTGCATTGCCGACCTGTTCGTGACCTGCGGGCGCGTAAAGAGCTTCTGCCTGATGAATGGCCCGCCTTTTTATCATACGGACCACGACACGCTGGACCGCATCAGCGAGCGCGGAATCCGGAATGCCGTGGACTTTCACTGGCTGCTGCTCAAATCGCTGAAGCTGATCTGATGTGGAACAACGGGTTTTTTCGCGCGGACATCGGTCAATGTACGCCTTTGGCTAGGCTAACACTGCCTTCACGGGGTTCCCGTGGACATCGGTCAGGCGGAAGTGCCGGCCCTGGAATTTGTAAGTGAGACGCGTGTGGTCCACACCCAGGCAGTGCAGAATGGTGGCGTTCAAATCGTGCACGTCCACCGGATCCTTCACGATGTTGTAGCTGAAGTCGTCCGTCTCGCCGTAAGTCAGGCCGCCCTTGACGCCGCCGCCCGCCATCCAGATGCTGAAGCAGCGCGGGTGATGATCGCGGCCGTAGTTGGTCTCGGTAAGGTCGCCCTGGGAATAGACCGTACGGCCGAATTCGCCGCCCCAGACGACCAGGGTATCCTCCAGCATTCCCCGCTGGCTCAAATCCTGGATCAGGGCGGCCGAGGGCTGATCGGTCTGTTCGCATTGCAGCCGGATGTCGCGCGGGAGATTGTTGTGCTGATCCCAGCCGCGATGGAAGAGTTGGATGAAGCGTACGCCGCGCTCGGCCAGCCGCCGCGCCAGAATGCAGTTCGCCGCGAATGTGCCGGGCTTGCGTGAATCGGGACCGTACATCTCGAAGGTGGCGTCGGACTCCTTCGAAAGATCGGCCAGCTCCGGCACCGAGCTCTGCATCTTGTAAGCCAGCTCGTACTGCGCGATGCGGGTGGCGATCTCGGGATCCTGGTACTCGGCGAACTGCGCCTGGTTCAGCTTGGCCAGATCGTCCAGAAATCGCCGCCGGGCCGTACCCGAGTAACCGGCAGGGTTCGACAGGTAGAGCACCGGATCGGCGCCCGAGCGGAATTTGACGCCTTGATATTTCGTGGCCAGGAAGCCGCTTCCCCATTGCCGGTCAGCCAGCGCCTGCGAATTGCCTTTGCCCTGCGACACCATCACCACGAACGCCGGCAGGTCCCGGCTCTCGCTGCCCAGTCCGTACGAGATCCACGATCCGATGCTGGGCCTTCCGGCGATCTGGAATCCGGTCTGGAAAAAAGTGACCGCCGGATCGTGATTGATGGCTTCGGTGTGCATCGAACGGATGACGCTGATCCGGTCGGCGACCTTTCCGGTATGGGGGAGCAGCTCGCTGAGCCATGTTCCGGACTGGCCGTGCTGGGAGAATTTGAAGATAGAGGGCGCGGTCGGAAACTTGGCCTGGAAGGCCGTCATTCCGGTCAGGCGCTGGCCCTTGCGGACCGAGTCCGGCAGATCGGCGCCGCGCGCTTCGCTCAGCCTGGGCTTGTAATCGAACAGGTCGAGCTGCGAGGGCGCGCCGTGCTGGAACAGGTAGATCACGCGCTTGGCTTTCGGCTGGAAATGCGGCAGGCCGGGCAGTCCGCCGTCCGCCCTGGCGTCCTCCGCCAGCAGTGAGGCCAGCGCCGCCGCGCCTAGAGCGCCGCTCGCCGAGTTCAGGAAACTGCGCCGCGATAGTGTGGTCATTCCTTGGTCACCGTTTCGTCCAGATTCAGCAGCAGGCTTCCCACCGAGGCGTAGGCCGCCAGCTCGCGTTCGTTCAGGCTGGCGTCCGCGCCCGCTTCACCCTGGCTGAGGAACGCTTTGACATCGTTGTTCCCGCTGGAAAAGTAATCGAGATGATACTGCAGGCTGTCCCGCAGGATTTGCGCCTCGCCGGCGGATGGCGCCCGGCCCGTCACCAGCCGGAATCCATAACTCAAACGCGCGTCCGGCGACGCCCCGCCTTCCTTGATCATGCGCTGCCCGATGAAGCGGGCGGCCTCGAGAAAGCTCACGTCGTTCATCAGGTTCAGCGCCTGCAGAGGCGTGTTCGTGCGATTCTCCCGAACCGTGCAGCTTTCGCGCAGCGCGGAGTCGAAATTGGCCATCATGGGCGGCGCCACGGTTCGCTTCCAGAAGGTATAAAGGCTCCGCCGGTGGAGGTCCTCCCCTTTCCCCTGGTGGTAATCCATATCCTGCATCACCAGCTCTTTCCAAAGCCCGGCCGGTTGATATGGCTTAACCGACGGACCGCCGACCTTCTCGACCAGCAGGCCCGATGTAAAGAGCGCCTGGTCGCGGATCATCTCCGCGGGCAGGCGGAAACGAGGCGCGCGGGCGAGAAGCCTGTTCTCGGGATCGCGGCGCTGCAACTCCGGCGTCGTCTTCGACGATTGCCGGTAGGTGGCGCTGGTGACGATCAGCTTCTGCATCGCCTTCACGTCCCAGCCCGTGCGGATGAACTCCGTCGCCAGCCAGTCGAGCAGCTCGGGATGGCTCGGCCACTCTCCCTGTACCCCGAAATCTTCGGTGGTCTTCACCAGCCCGGTTCCGAAATACATCTGCCAGAACCGGTTCACGGTAACGCGGGCGGGCAGCGGATTGCCCGGGTCCGCCAGCCACTGCGCGAACCCGAGCCGGTTGTTGGGAGCGCCGGCAGGGAGCGGCGGAAAGATCGCCGGAGTGCCCGGTTCTACTTTTTCGCCCGGCGCGTTGTATGCGCCGCGGATCAGGATGTGGGTCTCCTTCCGGACAGGCAGCTCCGCCATTACCATCACGGTGCTGAAGCTGCGCTCGAGCTTTTCCTTCTCCTGGCGAAGCGCCGTTAGCTTCTTCCACGCCTCCCGCGCCTCCGGCGGAGAGCCGTTCTCGTACCAGTGCCAGCGAAGTTGCAGCCTCTCGATTTCGGAGCGCTGCGCCTCGGGCTTTCCGGCGATGTCGCGGATGGATTCACCCTGCGACAGGACCGCGATCTCCTGGTCGTCAAGAATACGGCTGTAGACCCGCACGTCGTCAATCCGGCCGCGGAACCTGCGCTCCGGCCCGCCGCCGCCGCCGATGCGGAACGGCTCTTTGAACTCCTTTCCCGAATTGCGGAACGGGCGGTAGAGTGTGTTCTCGTAAATCTTGAACGTGCACGGCTTGCCGTCGAGAAATACGTGCACCCCTTCCGCCATGCGCGAGCCGTCATAGGTGACAATCACCTGGGTCCAACGATTGGGCTGGATTTTTTCTTCCGTCTCCAGCCGGAATGCGTCGCTCTCCCAAACGCTGGTGACGTGGAAATGCACCTTGCCTTCGACCAGATAGATGCCGTAGCCTCTCCCCTTGGGAGTGTCCGACATCTTGCTGACCACCGCGCCATTCGGTGTTTCCGGCTTGATCCAGGCGGAGAGTGAGAAGCGGTCTTCGATGTCGAAATCGCCGGCGGTTCCGGCGTCGAGATAGCTCTTGCCGTCGAACACAGCCGCGTTTCCGATCCGCCCCGGTTCGAAGGCGACCGTGCCTTTCATTCGGAGTCCCGCGTCGGCGTCCAACGGAAATGCGGAGTTGATGCCCACCGAAGGGGTCCAATATGCGGGCGCCTGTGAATTCAGGGAGACCAGCGCTGGCCGCGGAACCCGATTGCCCAGAAAGTCTTCGACTTCCTTCATGGCGCGATCTATTTTGGCCAGCTCGGCCTGCTGCGCTCGCGTGGGCGCCGGGACCAGGGGCGGGGAATTGCCGTACTTCATCGCCCGGCCCAGCTCGGGGATATTGTTGAAGTACGAATACACCTGGTAGAACTCTTTCTGCGTGAAGGGGTCGTACTTGTGGTTGTGACAGCGGGCGCAACCGAGCGTCACTCCGAGAAAAACCGTCGATGCGGTCTCGACGCGGTCCACGACGTATTCCACCGCGTACTCCTCGGCGATGATTCCGTCCTCGGTATTCGCGCGATGGTTCCGATTAAAGCCGGTGGCGATCTTCTGATCGAGCGTGGCGTTGGGCAGCAGGTCGCCGGCGATCTGCTCCACCATGAACCGGTCGAAAGGCTGATTCCGGGTGAACGAGTCGATCACCCAGTCTCGCCAGCGCCACATGAAACGCTCGGCGTCATATTGATAGCCGTTGGTATCGGCGTAGCGGGCGGCGTCAAGCCAGCGCTCGGCCATGCGCTCGCCGTATCGCGGCGAGGCCAGTAGGCGATCCACTGCCCGTTCATAAGCTCCGGCGGATTTGTCGTTGAGGAAGGCGTCGTTCTCGGCGATGGTCGGCGGCAGTCCGGTCAGGTCGAGCGACACGCGGCGCAATAGCGTTTCCCGGCCGGCCTCGGGCGACGGAGACAGCCCTTCGCGCTCGAGCCGCTGAAGGACGAAGGCGTCGATCGGATTGCGCACCCATCCGGCTTGCTTTACGGCGGGTGTCGCCGGGCGGAGCGGCGGAATGTACGCCCAATGCTTTTCCCATTTGGCGCCTTGCGTGACCCACTGCCGGAGAGTTTCGATTTCAGCCTCGGTCAGCTTGAGGCCGGAGTAGGAAGGAGGCATACGCTGCGCCTTGTTCGGGGCGGTGATCCGCTGGACGAGCTGGCTGGCCGCCGGATCGCCCTCGACTATGGCGCGCCGTCCGCCCAGGTCGGCTTTGGCGGCGGCTTCGCTATCGAGGCGCAGCGGAATCTTCTTGGCGGGAGCGTCCGCCCCGTGGCAGCTGTAGCACTTGTCCGATAGGATCGGCCGGACATCGCGATTGAATTCCACCGCGGCGAACAGCCCCTGGCAGAGCAGCGTCAGCGCAAGTACAAAAGCTCGCATAATTACAATGCTGTATCCATTTTACTTGTTTGATGTGTCAAGAGGGGCGGACTTCCGCCGTCCCGCGAACGCACACGAATGGAGCACAATTCAAGATGGGGAATGGATGCGCTCGGCGACCTGCTTACCCATGCGAATGCAGTCCGGAATTCCGATCCCGTGATACGCGTTGCCTGCCAGAAACAGTCCAGGATGTTGTTTCAAACGGCCTTCGATCGCTTTCACCCGCCCCTGATGTCCCACCGTGTACTGCGCCATGGAACGCGGCCATCGATAAACACGGGAGAATAGCGGCGGGCCGGTCAGCCCGATCATCTCCCGGAGTTCTTCCAGAACCGCCGGCAGCACAGCCGGCTCGTCTTCCGCGCCCGCGAGGAAGCAGCGCAAAAAGACCTTCTTCTCCGGAGCGCGGAGCGGAAACTTGGTGTGCATGAAAGTGCAGGCCACCAGCCGGCGGCGCTCCCGGCGCGGCACCAGGAATCCGAAGCCCTCCGGCGGCCGCGAAAAGCTGCCCGGGTCGAATCCGAGCGCGATCACTGTCGAGGAGCTGTACTCCACCATCGCCAGAATGTCCGACAGCTCCTGATCGATCGTCCGCGTCAAGGGCGCGGCTCCGTGCGATTCGCAGGCCAGGGTCACACGTCCGGACTCGATCCACTCTCCCGCGACGCGGACTCTGTATCCGCCCGCCATTCTCTCCAGCGCTTCCGCTTCCCCATGCACTATCGTTACGCGCCGCTCGGTCGACTTCCGAATCGCTTCGACCAGGCTGCCGAGCCCGCTCTTCAACGTGCGGAAGATGGGTTGGGACGGACCGGCTGCGGCCCGCTTCTTCTCGGCCAGCATCCCTCTCGACAGGCTTCCGTATTTCGTCTCCAGGTCGACGAAGCGCGGCAGTACGCTGGCCACGCTCAGCGATTCGGGCGCGCCGCCGTAAACGCCGGCCAGCAGAGGCTCGGCCAGGTAGTCGACGGTCTCCTGCCCGTAATGGTCGGCCACAAAATCGGAAACCGAGCAGTCCGGCCGTTGGGACGCGGGGGGATGGCGGAAGCATTCGAGGGCCATGCGCGCCTTGGTCGGCCAGCTCAGCAGCGGCGTCGTGAAGATGGGAGCGATCCGCGTGGGAACCAGAAACTGCAGGCCGTCCGGCATGACGATCATGCGGCCGTTCCGGCGTATGAAGGTTTTCCGCAGGTGATCGTTCGAGCCGATCACCTCGCTTTCCAGCCCGAGCTCGCGAATCAGATCGAGCGCCCAGGGTTTCACGGCCAGGAAGCTGTCGGGTCCCCCTTCCACCAGACACCCGTCGACCCGCTCGGTCTGGATTACCCCTCCGAGGCGCGGGCGTTTTTCGATTAGCGTGGAGGAGACGCCGGCCTTGGCCAGGTAGTAAGCGGCCGACAATCCGGAGATGCCGCCGCCGATGATCAGCATTCCGGCGCGGCCCGAAGCGAATCCGCCGGCCGCTTCACGGTCTGAATTCGCGTACCATCTCGACCACTGCCTTGACGTTCTCCACCGGCGTCTCCGGCAGGATGCCGTGTCCGAGATTGAAAATATGGCCGGGACGGCCTCCGGTGCGCTTGAGCAGATCGGTAACGTGCAGCTTCAGCTCCGGCATGGGAGCGAACAGGATCGTCGGGTCGAGGTTGCCCTGAATGGCGGACCGGTAACTGATGTCCATCCACGCCTGGTCGATGTTGATGCGCCAGTCGACTCCCAGGACGTCGCCGCCGGCGGCGTGCAACTCGCGGAAGAATCCGGAAGCCCCGGTCCCGAAGTGAATGACCGGCACGCCCGTGGCCCGGATGCGCTCGATCATGGCGCGTGAATACGGCGCCGCAAAGCGCACGTAGTCGTCCGGAGCCATGGCGCCCACCCAGCTGTCGAAAACCTGGATGGCGCGTGCCCCGGCGGCCACCTGCAGAGCGGCGAACGGCGCGATCACGTCCACGATTTTGCCCATCAGCCGCCGCCACAACGTCTCGTTGCCGTACATCATCTGCTTGGTCTTGACGAAGGTGCGCGACGAACCGCCTTCGATCATGTAACTGGCCATGGTGAACGGGGCGCCGACAAATCCGATCACCGGAACCCTGCCTGCCAGCGCTTTCACCACCGTCTGGATGGCTTCGGCCACATAGCCGAGATCGTCCGTGTTGGCCGTCGACAGGGTATCCACGTCCGACGCCAGCCGGACCGGATTGTCGATCACCGGGCCTTCGCCGGTCACGAACCGCAGCTTCAGGCCCATGGGCTCGACCGGCAGCAGCAGGTCCGCGAAGATGATGGCTGCGTCCACATCGAGGATCTCCACCGGCTGGAGCGTCACCGTGGCCGCCAGGTCCGGACGCTTGCACATTTCCAGCATTCCGTGTTTCGAACGGATTTCACGGTATTGTTTCAGGTAACGTCCAGCCTGGCGCATGAACCAGACGGGTCGTACATCGGTCGGCCGCCGCCGGCAGGCGTCCAGAAAACGGCTGTTCATTGAAGCCACGCGCATGATGATGATCCCGTCCCTGATTCGCTTGTATCCGGACAGAGGAACACGCGAAATCCTTTTGGTTTGTGTTTGGCCGCCCAATCGCGGCCGTTGATGTAAAACGGCTTGGCCCAGGCCTCGCTATCCAGCGTGAGAGGAGCAATCACGGACACCGACAGCATCCCAACCGCCGGAAACCCGGTGCGGGGATCCATGATATGGCTGTAAATCCTGCCTTCGGCGCGAAAAAATTTCTCGTAATTTCCGGAAGTGGACATGGACTCATTCTTGAGCGTCACTTCCGTCACCGTCTTGGCCTCGTTTTTCGGATCACGAATCCTGACCTTCCACCCCGCCTCTCCCGGAGGCGCCCCCAGGGCAAAAATACTGCTGCCCGACGCCGACACCAGCGCCGAGGAGATGCCGTCCCGCCTCAGAACCTCCACCATGCGATCCACCGCATAGCCCTTCCCGATTCCCCCCGGGTCCAGTTCGACTCCCGACTTGGCGAAACGTACCGTGCACGCCTCCCGGTCGAGCAGGATATTGCGATACCCCACTCTGGCCAGCACGCCGCGCACTTCAGCCCGATGCGGCAGATGCCCCGAGCCCTTGTAAAACCCCCAGACCTTCATCAGGGGACCTACGGAAATATCAAAAGCCCCTTCGCTCAGGCGGCTGTACTCCACGCACGCCGAAAGCAGCCGGAACAATTCCGCCGACACCTTCACCGGCCTCTCCGCGGCGTAGCGATTCACCACGCTCCATTCGCTCTCCGGCCGGTAATTGGAGAGCATCCGGTCAAGCCGGCGGGTCTCGTCGAACGCTTCCTCGGAAGCCGCTTCGAGGCGCGCCCGGTCTTCCCCGTAAAGCACCAGGGAATAGGCCGATCCCATCGCCTCCAGGCTCGACTCCAGCCGCAGTTGCTCGGCCCGGGCGGCCCGCGGCCCAAAAACCTGCAGTACAAACAAAACTACCACAATCTGTTTCATTTGGACGGTAGTTTTTCGTCCTGACCGCGAGTTTTTCTGGCGCGGCTCAACAGAACCTCGATCCGGTCCTCCACCCCCGGGGCCGCGTCGGCTTCAAAGTGCAGTTCGGGGACCCGGCGCAGGCTCAGACGCCGCGCCAGTTCATGACGCAAGTAATGACGCGCATGATCCAGCCCCTCCAGCGCTTCGCGCCGGACCCGCTCGTCGCCCCGCAGCTCGACCAGCACGTGCGCGTGCCGCCCGTCCGGTGAAACATTGACCTGGCTGACCTCGACGGCGAGCAGGCGCGGATCGGACATCTCGAAGCCGATCAATTCGATCAGCTCCTCCTTGACTGTCTCCGATACTCTCTTGATGCGCCTCTCGTCCATGACAACCGGTTTCTCACATCCACTCGACCACCGCGCTGATCAGCTGCGGGCCGAGCAGATCGGACGCTTCCTGTTCCACAGTCTGCAGAACACGCTCGCTGTGGGCGCGGTCGGAAGATACGGTGACGGCCGCCACCAGCGCCCGCTGCCAAAGATCCTGATAGTCGACCTCCGCCACCGCCACGTTGAACTTGTGCCGGAGCCGGTCCTTCAGACTCTTCACCACGTGCCGCTTGTCTTTTAGCGAGTGGGAATTTTCCACTCTGATTTCCAGGGTCAGTACACCGATCGCAGGCACTTAGGCGAACAGTTCTCCAGCCACCTTCTCCGTCACGAATGCCTCCAGGATGTCACCCTGTTTGACATCGCCGAAGTTGTCCAGAGTGACACCGCATTCCATGCCGCTCTTGACTTCACTGACGTCATCCTTGAATCGCCGTAACGATCCGATACGGCCCGTATGAATCACGACGTTGTCGCGTAAGACGCGCGCCTCGCTCGACCGCGTCAGCGTGCCGTCGAGCACGATACAGCCGGCCACCATTCCGACCTTGGTGACGCGGAACGTGTCCCGTACCTCGGCCTTGCCCCGGTAGGTCTCCTTGAAGACCGGGGACAGCAGGCCCGACATGGCCTTCTTGATCTCGTCGGTCAGGTTGTAGATGATCGTATGCAGCCGGATGTCCACCTTCTCCTGCTCGGCGACCGAGGCCGCGTTGCGCTCCGGACGCACGTTGAAGCCGATGATGATCGCGTTCGAAGCCGAGGCCAGCAGCACATCCGACTCGGTGATGGCGCCGACTCCGCTGTGCAGCACCCGGATCTTGACCTTGTCGTTCGAAAGCTTCTGCAGCGTCTCGGCGACCACCTCTGCCGATCCGCTGACGTCCGCCTTGAGGATGATGGGCAGCTCCTTCACCTCGCCCGCCTGCATCTGCTGATGCAGCTGGTCGAGTGTAAGCCGCTTGTTCTTGGCCATCGCCAGCTCGCGCGCCTTGGCTTCGCGATAGATGACGATCTGCTTGGCCTTGGCCGTGTCGGTGACCACCTGGAAGGAATCGCCTGCCTCCGGCAGGGACTCCAGACCCAGCACCTCGACCGGCATGGACGGCTCCACTTCGCGAACCGGCTGGCCGCGGTCGTCAAGCATGGCGCGGACCTTGCCGAAGACCAGGCCGCAAATGAAATAGTCGCCGACCCGCAGCGTGCCGTTGCGCACCAGCACGGTGGCCACCGGACCCCGTCCGCGGTCGAGCTTGGCTTCGAGAACCGAGCCCATGGCCGGCCGGTCCGGATTGGCCTTCAGGTCCTGCAGATCGGCCACCAGGAGGATCATCTCCAGCAACAGGTCGAGATTGGTCTTCTGCTTGGCGGACACGTTCACCATGACGGTGTCGCCGCCCCATTCTTCCGGCTGCAGGCCGCGGTCGGCAAGCTGCTGCTTGACGCGTTCGGGCTGTGCGTTGGCCTTGTCGATCTTGTTCACCGCCACGATGATCGGCGCGCCGGCCGCCCTGGCGTGATCGATCGCTTCGAGGGTCTGCGGCATGACGCCGTCGTCGGCGGCCACCACCAGGACCACGATATCGGTGACCTTGGCGCCGCGGGACCGCATGCGCGTGAACGCTTCGTGGCCGGGCGTGTCGATGAACACGATCTTCCGGCCGTTTTTCTCCACGTGATAGGCGCCGATGTGCTGCGTGATCCCGCCCGCTTCCTTCTCGGCCACGTTGGCGAGCCGGATGGCGTCGAGCAGCGAAGTCTTGCCGTGATCGACGTGGCCCATGATGGTGACCACCGGCGCGCGCTTCACGCGGTCGGCTTCGACCTCGGCCTCCTGCACTTCCTGCATCGCTTCCTGCTCGAACGTGATGGTCTTGACGGACGCGCCGAAATCACGGGCCAGCTCATTGGCCAGCTTGGAATCGAGCGTCTGGTTGATGGTTGCGAAGATGTTGCGGTCCACCAGCTTCTTGATGACCATGCTGGACTTCACGTCCAGCTTCTCGGAAAGCTCTTTGACCGTGATGCCCTCGGAAATCGTGATCTCGCGGGTGATGGGCGGCGGCGCGGCAGGGGACTCCCGGCGCATCGGGCCGCGCAGCACTCGCTCTTCCCGCTCCGGCGTTCTTTCGCCGCGCTGCGGGCGGGCGCCACGCTGATTGGGCGGGCGCCGCTGTTCGACCCCCGTGGGCGGAGGTTCCACCCCCATGGGAGTGCGTGACGTGGGATGCATCGGACGCGGACCCATGGGACGGCCCCCGGGCGCCGGACGCACACCGGGTCTGCCCACCAGAGGCTGGCCCGTGCGCACCGGTCCCTTGTAAATCGGCTGTCCCGGTACGGGCGCGCCTTGCGGCCGCAGCGGTACACCGGGCCGCGGCGACGCCGGCTGTCCGGGCGTCGCCGGTCTTGGCTGGGAAAGTCGCGCCACCAGGTCAGGCCGCGGCGGCACTACCGGCCGTTGCGCCGGTTGGCCGACCAGTCCGGGCCGCGTTGGAGGCCTCAGTCCGCCGGGCTGTGCGCCGGCCGGAGGCCGCGGTGGCAGCGGCGGCCGGGGCGCGGCCGGCAAGCCGGGAGCCCCGGTGGCGGCCGGCGGACTTGCAGGCCGGGGGGCTGCCGGGGCGGCGGATGGAGGCGCGCCGGGCGCCTTTGAAACCACTGGAGGCCGGGGAATCACGGGAACCCGCGAACCCTCCGGCAGTCCGCCCGGGAATGGCTGACGGGGACCCGATAACTCCGCTCCCGGATGCGCCGTGGGCGCTGAAGCGGCCGGGCCTCCCGCCGGATGGGACGGCAGTACCTGCCCCGGCGCCGGAGGCGTCTGAATGATCTGTCCGGGCCGTGGCGCCGCCGGCAAGGGTCTGGCCGGCAGCACGGCCGGACGGGGCGGGGGAGCCGCGCCCGGGCTCGCGATGGGAGGACGAATCGGCGGCGTCGAACGAGCCGCCG
>DATJFH010000166.1:0-3367 GCA_035495815.1 Bryobacteraceae bacterium | reverse complement strand
CTCATATCCTTTCGGTGTAGTTGATCGACGATTGCCTGTGCGGTTTTATTCTCCGGCTGGAACACCTGGACACCGTGATACTGCATCGGGAGAATGCGCCGCATGCCGAACTCCTTAGCGTCCAGGAAACGGTGCTGGATGCAGTCATCCAGCCGTAAGATCTGGTCGGGAGCAGGATCCAAACGGGCGGGCGCAGCGGCAATGATGACCGCCGCGACCGCCGTCAGCGAGACAAACACTATCAAGAGCATACCCGTGGATATGACGCGAACTGCCCAACCCTTTCAGCTCACAGCGCCAGAACGTACGATCCTTTTTCCGGCTTGATGTTCTGATTCACACGGAAGAAGTTCTCCGGATCGTACTTCCCCTTGATGCCGGCCAGCCGGCTGTAGTTGCCACGGTAGGTGGCGCGTATGCGATCTTCCCCCTCCTCCATCATGAAGTTCACATACGCGCCGCCCGCGCCATACGGATGCAGCGCCTCCCAGTAGTTCTTAGCCCAACTGACGATGCGATCCTTGTTAGCCGGGTCGGGGTCCACGCCGACGATCACCTCGCTCCAGACGGCATCCCGGTAATTCCACGGCGTATCGCTGTTTGCAGCCCTGTGAGCGGCGCCATTGATCGGATAGAGGTGCATCGTGGAATGCAGAGTCGGCATTTCCGAGCCGTGTTTGACATGCAAGGCGACCGCTTGATCACTGAGCTCGTTGACGAAATCCGCCTTCCAGTACCACTGCAGGCCCGGCGTATAGAGGCCATCGAACATCCCCTGCAACATCGGGAACGGCATGGGGGCGAAAAATTCGAAAGCCGGCCGCCGGAAACTTCGAATGGGTTCCAAAATCTCATTGGCTTTCTCCAGGGGCCCGTTGTAGCACCACACGATCGCGCACATCTTCTTAAAATAAAGATGTTCCGGAAAAGGCGGCCCCGGCGGCACGGTAATAAAGGCGAAAAAGCCGTTGATCTCTTCCGGCGCTTGCACGATAAACTCCCGATACCACTTCATGATGTCGGCTGCCTGGTCCATTTCCCAGAGCATGGGTCCGGCGCAAACCGTATGCACGGGATGTCCCTGAAACAGAAACGAGGTGACAATTCCGAAATTTCCGCCGCCGCCGCGAATGGCCCAGAACAGGTCGCTGTTCTCCTCCGGACTCGCCACCACAAAGCTGCCGTCGGCGAGCACCACGTCGGCGGCGAGCAGATTGTCGATGGTCAAACCGTACTTTCGCGTCAGGTGCCCGATGCCGCCGCCGAGCGTCAGCCCGCCGACCCCGGTAGTGGAGATAATCCCCGACGGGACGGCCAGTCCAAAGGCATGCGTGGCGTGATCGACGTCGGCCCACGTACATCCGCCTCCCACGCGCACGGTCTGTGACGCCGGATCGACGTGGACGTAGGAGATACGGGACAGATCGATGACCAGGCCGTCGTCGCAGACCCCGAGCCCGCCGGCGTTATGTCCGCCGCCACGGATCGAAACCAGCAAGCCATTCTCCCGCCCGAAGCGTACCGCGGTGATGACGTCGGCGACGTCCGCGCAAAGTGCGATCATGCGCGGCTTACGGCTGATCATGGCGTTGTAAACTTTTCTGGCCTCTTCATAGCGCGCATCCGACGGCTCGATCAGCTCGCCGCGGAGCTGTCCTCGAAATTGATCAATAGCTGACTGCTGTAACATGGTGTTTTCTCCTCTACAACACCACTCTGACACCCGAGGCGTTCTGAAACCGTTCTAAGCGGGAGGAGAATGGGCGTTCCAGCGTTTGAGAAGCAGGCGTTCAGACGCCCGGCGTTCGAACATCTGTGCGCCGCTTTGCCGCGCCGCCTCGATCGCCCGCTGGTAATGGACCTGCGCTTCCGCCTCATTTCCGCTACGCAGCAGCAGATCTCCGTAGATGCGGTGCAACTCCGGCGAGAACCACACTTCCTCGTTCTTGCTCTGAAACGCGAACGCGGAAGAGAGGCTGGCCAGCGCTTCGCCTTCCTGTCCTGCCAGACCGCACACCTCCGCCAGCAGGCCATAGTAAAGGGGCAAGCGAATCTCAGCGCCCAGGCCCTTCAGCGCATCCAGCCCGTGGCGGAGTTTTGCCAACCCCAGGGCGGGCTCCCCTACCCTGGCGGTCGCCCAGCCGGTCACAATATCGGCCCATGCCAGGTAGTAGGCAAACCCATGTTTCCGGCATACGGCTGCCGCTTCTTCCGCCCGATCCAGCGCGGCCTGGATCTCCTCGCGGAAGACATGCAGCATGGCGGCGTAATCGAGAGCGATGGCCAGGCTGAACGGATGCGATAATTCCCGGGCTAAGGAAATGGCGTCGCTGGACGGCGGGGGGATCTCCTGGACGCGTCCCATGAGCCACAATACTTGCGCCAGATAAGACCGGCAGAAGACACCCAGATCCGGCCCGGCGAAAAGCGACAGGGCGGAGTGAGGCGGGCCAGGATACGCCGCCAGCGCCTGATTCAGATTCTCACGCGACCGCTCGAGCCGGCC
This sequence comes from Bryobacteraceae bacterium, assembly GCA_035495815.1. Lineage (GTDB taxonomy): Bacteria > Acidobacteriota > Terriglobia > Bryobacterales > Bryobacteraceae > DATJFH01. The sequence continues at coordinate 861 of DATJFH010000166.1, read as the reverse complement.
CAAATGAAACAGGCTGCTCCCGAGCAGGAAGTGCCCGGCCGTCGACAACGTAGGATCGGCCTCGCCGCCCGCCGCGTCCAGGCACTGTTGCGCCAATTTCCTCGATTCCTCCAGTTGTCCCCCCACCAGATGAAACAGCCAGGAGCCACCTAGCGCGGAGAAAATATACTGCGTTTCTCCGAGCCGTCTGGACAGAGTAAGCGCGCGCGCGTATGTCTCGCCAATTTCGGGGGCGCTGTACCCTTGCGTGGTTACGAGCGCGGGGCCCAACGAGACAAGCAGTTCGACCTCCTGCTCGTCCCGCCTGGCCGTCTCCGGGAGGTCCCGGCAGAGTGCCAGGGCCCGCCGTATCAATGTTGCGGCTTCCGAATCGGAGTAACGTTGCCGCGCTACGGCCGCGGCGCTCAGATAATGGCGAATAGCCTGTTCCGCCATGCCCGCCGCTTCGAAGTGGGCAGCCAGGCGTCCGCTGATGCTCTCCATCTCGGCAGAGTGAAGTTCTTCGAGCGCGCGGGCTACGCGCCGGTGCAGAAAACGCCGCCGCACCGGGCTCAATTCCGTGTAGGCCTCCTCCCGCAAAAGGTCGTGCGTGTAGTCATAGCTCCCCGCGCCCATCCCCTCGATGATTCGGCGCTGCCACAATTCCTCTAAGGCGCGCGACAGGCTGTCCTCATCCCAGTCGGTGGCTTTTGCCAGCAGATCGAACGAGAAGGACCTTCCGATGGTGGCGGCGAGCCCAGCCAAATCATAGGCTGACGGAGTCAGTTGCGCCAGCCGTGCTGCGATCACAGCCTGGACGCGCGGCGTTGTGTTGCCAGCGGAATCCTGCAGTCCGGCTCGCACGCTTTCCACGACGAATAG
>DATJFH010000165.1:0-2032 GCA_035495815.1 Bryobacteraceae bacterium | reverse complement strand
CGCTCTCGACCTGGGGCGCGCCGCTGGCCGTTTCATTGACCGAGTTTCTCGACACCCAGTTCCCGATGCTCCAGCCCTGGCTGGACAACCCCACCGTCCGCTGGTGGATCGGCGTCGTGGTGGCGCTGCTGGTGCTCTACGTTATCGGCGCCGTGGCGAGCCGCGTCGTGGGCCAGCAGCTGATCCACTGGATCGAACGCATCATCGCCCGCATCCCCATCGTGGAGACGATCTATTCCGCCGCCCGCAAGCTGGTGGACGTGATGCGCCAGAAACCCGGCACCGACGGCCAGCGCGTGGTGCTGGTCGATTTTCCGACGCCGGGCCTGAAAGCCATCGGCTTCGTGATGCGCAGCTTTCCCGACGCGAAGACCGGCGAAGAACTGGCCGCGGTCTACGTGCCGACCGCTCCGAACCCGACCTCCGGCTATCTCGAGATCGTCCCGCTGGCCAGGCTCACGCCCACCACGCTCAAGAGCGACGAAGCCATGACCATGATCCTGAGCGGCGGCGCCGTCACGCCCGACCACGTCTCCATCGCGCCGCGCTGAAGCCGGCTAGAAGTTATCCGGCAACGTTCCTGGCAGCCGCTTGCTGTCCGGCGGCGGTGAGGCCGCGGTCTCCGGTTGTGGATCCGGCGCCACCGGCGGAGCAGCCGCCGGCGGAGGCGGGAGCGAATAGGTCGACGAATCGGCGGCCGCCGCACTTGGTGTCATCCCCGGTGACATCGGGACGTCGTAGGAGTTGGGATACTCGTACATCGCGCCCGTCCAGGCATCGACCGCCACGGTCACGCCGCCGGTCAGCAGATTGCCGACGGTCCAGAGATTCACATCCGAGGGGATGGTCCCCACCGTGTCGGCATAACCCGGCCGGTGGCAGCGGACGGTCAGGTCGTCGTCCGTCTTCGCGATACGGATCGAGCCCGGCGTGGTCACGTTGAAGCTCTCGCCCGGCCGCGACAGCACGCAATGCGCGTAATAGCCCGGCGCCGAGTTGATGGTGATGTACTGCTGCGAGCCGTCGATGAAGGTGGCACAGCCGGACAGCCCCGCCGCGCATGCTGCCGCCACCATCGACCGAAACTGCATCGACCGCCCCGAGGAAGAAGCACAGGCTACCGGCGAACCGCGCAGCGCGGAAGTTGCAAAATTCATCAGGCATGCCCGGATGCGGCCGTCTTTTTGAGCCGCATCAACAAGTGGCGCTAAAGGCGCGTGGGTGCAAAAACGGGCCGAGGGATCCCGGTGAGGCCCTTGCGTGCTTCCCCCACTCCGACTGTTGGCTGGTGTCCTAACTCGGGTAGGCCTTTCAAGGGGCCCCAATCTCGGACACACTCGTTGCCTCCGCAATTGAAGGAGCAGCCCAATGCGCAACACCTTCACTGTGCTCGTTCTATCCCTCGGATTGCTTTCATTTGCTGCACCGCAAGCCTATGCCGTGCCCACAAACGGACATCCGCCTCTGAGCTGCAAGATGTCTCCGCATGGAAAGAAAAAATGCGGTGGGACCAGTAATATCGACCGAGGCGGCGGAGATGCCACCGGCACTGGCGACGACAACAGCAACAACAACAGCGGCCAGGTGAATCCGCAGTGCTACTACAACTGCACGCACGGCGCAGGGGCCATGGGCGATCGAGAGTGCACCTATTCCTGCCAACAGTGAGTTGCGCATTGAATTGAATGTGCGGCTCGCCCGCGCTCACGCTGAACGCGTACGGGCACCTCTTCGCCAATACTGACGATCATGCGGCCGCGGTCTTCGAAGGAGCTTTCAGGGACGTCCTGGAGCGACGGATCGGGCACACCTTGCGAACGGTTGAGAACGCGGCGGCAATCCATTCGCCCTTGCGTTCCGGACGACCGCTAAGTATTTGATCTCGTTGAGCGCCGGCTTAGCTCAGTTGGTAGAGCACCTGATTTGTAATCAGGGGGTCACAGGTTCGAGTCCTGTAGCCGGCACCATTTGGACCTGCAGAATCTGGGTCTTGCACCTGGCCGACTTCGGCCCGAAGTCATCTTCGGGAGGC
>DATJFH010000164.1:0-17322 GCA_035495815.1 Bryobacteraceae bacterium | reverse complement strand
TGGCCGCGCGGCCGTGCATCCAAACGTAGAGGCGGGCAGGGGTCGCGCCGTCATAGGAATCGGGCAGGGTGACGCCGTACGGCTGAACCGATCCGTCGAGCGCCGAGTACATGCCCAGCGCCCGGCGGCCCTTCCCGGACGTCCACGGCGATTGGCCGCTCTCGAGCTGCCGCCCCCGCTCGAGACCCGTCTGCAGAATCGCCAGCGTGTGCTCGGTGTCGCTCGGGGCCAGGAACTCGTCCGGGAATTCGAGCGCCATGCGGCCGGCTTTCTCGTACACCTCCAGGTCGGCCAGAAGATCTTCGTTCAGGTGGCGCGCTCTCAGCTTCCGAACCACCGCGGCCAGCTCGTCCGTCTTCGATTGAATCTGCCGCTTCTCTTCGGCGCTGGGCGGCGCCGGCTTGGGCTGCGGCTGCTGCGCAAACACCTGCAGCAGCGGCAGCGCCAGGCAGAATCCTGCGAATCGTTTCATCGGTCTCCTTTTTCGCGCGGCCGTAAGCCCGCTACTGCTCATGCGGCAGTTTACCCTAAAAGCGCCGGACGCTTTCCGGCTGCCGTCGGTTGCTCGAATCCCGCACTGCCATGCGCTTCTTGCAAGGCCCGCCCCGTCGCGTCAGCCGAACGCCAGGCGCGGGTTGCTCACCATCAATTGCCGCTGAACCGTCGCTTCGAACCGCGGCAGAAACCCGGTGTAGATCAGCTCGTACCCGCGGTAATCTCCACCGCCCGGCTCGCCCACGTGAAACCAACCGGCATCCTGCGAGATCATGGTGCGGCCGAGCAGTCCGGCGGTGGACATGAAGCGGACGCACTCTTCGTGCCGGTCAAGCGATTCCGGCCGGATGCCGTCGAACTCCACCCAACCGCCCGCGGCCGCGAACCGCTTGTGGAAGCTGTGGTCTTTTTCGTTCTGCGCGTGGACCCACACGAACTTTCCGGGCTGCCCGCCCAGGCTTCCGAAAATCTCCAGCTCCTCCATCGCAGCCCGCCCGTCGCCGGTGTGAGAGGCCACCGTAAGTCCTGTCTCCCGCGACGCCAGAGCCGCCGCGCGCACGATCTTTCTGTCCAGCTCGTGCAGCGGTCCCTTGTTCACACCGATCTTGATGAAGCGCGGCTTCACCCCGTCGATGCCTCGCCGGTATTCGTCCACCCATCGGCGGGCCAGCTTTTCCGCGCTCTCCTCGCGGGCGAACGGCGGCAGAAACTTGTGGCTGGCCGCCGCGTAAAGGCCCGTATTCGTCCAGATCTCGATGCCCACCGCGTCGGACAACCGGCGCATCAGCCTTGGGTCGCGGCCGATGTAATTCGGAGTGCACTCCTGAAACCGGACGCAGCCCAGCGCCTTCACGCTCTCCAGTTTCGGACGGGCCAGGCGGAAAACTTCCTCCGGGTCGTAGCGGCCCGGCGCGATCCTGTCCGCCCCGATGAAATCCACCATGACGTGTTCATGCGCCAGCACCGAGTCCCGCAAGAAGGCCGCTCCCGCGGCAGCCGCCGGCAGTAGAGAGAGAAATTCGCGGCGCTTCATGACGGACTCTCCGACGAGGCCAGATTCATGCCTCCTTTCATCGGCTCGACCACGATCCAGAATTTGTTGGGATAGCCGAACGAGTCGGTCTGCTTCGGATTGTCGGAGGGCTGGCCGGCGATCTTGAAATCGAAAATCAAAGTGACCGTCTTTCCGCCGCAGCCCGGCCGGAAGGAGCCTCCGCGCACCGCGTCTTCTACCGAGCGGATCAGGGCGCCCGTCACTTTGCTGCTCCTGGCGGAGAAATCGGTGGTGACCTTTTCCACCGTGCCGCGGGGCGAAAGCAGCGCCGAAGCCGTGATGGTTCCTTCGAGGCGCGTCTGCTGGGCCAGCGGAGAGTAGACCGGCATCGCGATCCGCTCCACGCAGACGATGTTGGAGTCCGCTTCAAAAGGGTTCTGGGCGAATCCGGCTTTCACTCCGGCGGCGATCAGGATTGTGAACAGGATGGAGCGCATGCATATCTCCGCAATATCGATCGTACTCTCCCAGTGTATAGGCGCTTGCGCCTGCGGGCTGTTTATGATCGTATATTTCACTATGACGCGAACCCCTTCGATCCTTCTTCTGGCCGTACTGACAGCCGGCGCCTCCCTTGCGCAGATCGTGTCCGGCACGCTGGTCGGCAACGCCACCGACGCCACCGGCGCCGTCGTCCCGAAGGCGTCCGTGACCGCGACCAACGAAAGCACCGGCGTCGCGCGATCCACCGTCACCGACGAATCCGGCTACTTCGCGCTTCCGCAACTGCCGCCCGGCGGCTACCGCGTCACCGTTACCGCCGATGGATTCAAGAAATCGGAAGTGTCCGGTATCGTGCTGCCGGTCAGCCAGACCGTTCGTGTCGACTTGAAGCTGGAGATCGGGGCCATCAACCAGGAAGTGTCCATCACGGCTCACGCCGCGCAAATCGAAAGCGAGACCTCGTCGCTCGGCCAGGTGATCGACCGCGAACGGATCGTCGAGCTTCCCCTCAACGGCCGCAACTTCATGCAGCTGGCCACCATCTCGGCTGGCGTGGCCCCCGCCTACAACGCCCGCAGCGCCACCATCACCAATCAGACCGGCCGCAACGATCTCGCCGTCCATATCTCCGGCGGACGCGGAGATTCCAACAGCTTCCTCATCGACGGCGTGGAGACGCGCAGCTCCTGGTTCAACTCGCCGACCGTCCTGCTCTCGGTGGACGCGGTCCAGGAATTCAAGATCGACCGCAATAACTTTTCGGCCGAGTACGGGCAGGGCAGCGGCATGATCAGCCTGGTCAGCAAATCCGGCGGCAACGACCTGCACGGCTCTCTTTTCGAATTCCTCCGCAACGACAAACTCGACGCCGCCAACTATTTCGACAACTATTTCGGCAATAAGAAAGCCCCCTTCCGCCAGAATCAGTACGGAGCCACCGCCGGCGGGGCCATTATCCGCAACAGGACCTTCTTCTTCGGAAGCTGGGAAGCCTTGCGCAGCCGCCGCAGCGCGACCCAAACAGCGCTGGTGCCGACTCCCGAGCAGCTTGCCGGGGACCTGACCGGTCTGCCCTCCACGAAGCGCGACCCGGCCACCAACGCGCCCGCCATTCTCGATCCGGTGTCGAACGCGCCTTTCCCCGGTAACCGCATCCCCGCCGACCGCATCTCGGCCGTCTCCCGGAATTTCTCGAAGTTTACTCCCCAGCCCAACGCCAATATCGGCGGCCGGAACTACGTCGCCACACGCAGCACCAGCCGCGACGACGATCAGTGGGGAATCCGCCTCGATCATCAGATCTCCACCAGGGATTCCATCTTCGGCCGTTACACCGATTACGATTCCAGCCTGTTCCGTCACGGCCTGATCCCACTCGGCGGCAGCGTTTTTCCTTACGCCGGGCGCAACACCGTGTTTCAGTTTTCGCACATCTTCAGCCCGCGCGTGCTGAATGTCTTCAAGTTCGGCTATAGCTGGACCCGGGTCTTCAATTCCTGGGAGATCGCGCCCACCAGCATCGCCAACGAAATCGGAATCAAGATCAAGCAGGTGCCCGAGGAGTACGGAATGCCCGGCGTCGGTCTCGCCGGCGGCTATTCGGTCGGCGGAGGCTCCGGTATCAACCAGGGCGGCTACGACAACCTTTTCCAGTTCAGCGACACTCTCTCCTGGGTTCGCGGCGCCCACAGCCTCAAATTCGGCGCCGATATCCGCGTGATCAAGTTCGACGAGCGGCTGGGGTTGAGCAACAACGGTTCGTTTACCTTCGACGGCCGCTACACAGGCAACTCCGTTTCCGATTTTCTGCTCGGCAACCCAGCCGCCATGAGCGCGCAGATCGGCCTGGGACAGGGGCTCTGGCGCCAGAAGTCGCTGAACTTCTTCATCGCCGACGACTGGAAGATCACGCCGCGCCTGACTTTGAATTTCGGGATCCGCTACGAATACGACCAGCCCTGGTATCACCGCGACCATCGCGAAGGCTACTTCGATACTTCGCTCAAGAAATTCGTGGTGGGCTTTTCGCGCGACCAGTCGCCCATCAAGCGTGACATTCCGGGCATCGTGTTCCAGCCCGACCTGCGCAGCGGCATCTGGTTCCCGGACCGCAACAACTGGGCGCCGCGCCTGGGATTCGCCTACCGGTTCGGCGATGCCACCGTGATCCGCGGCGGCTACGGTATTTTCTATTCCAAGACGCAGGGCAACGAGCTGCAGTTCAAGGTCAACGCCCCGCCGCTGGTCTTCGCCGCCTCGCTCACCGGCAGCACCGGCGCGCCGAACCTGCTGTGGGACCGCGACGCCTTTCCGGACCCGGCCTCCCCCGATTTTCCGGTAGGCACGCTGGCGCCGTTCTCCGTGGATCCCCGCGACCGCACGCCTTATTTACAGCAGTGGAACCTGGGCGTAGAACGCGCGCTCACCTCGACCATTCTGCTCGAAGTCTCCTACGCCGGCAGCAAGGGGACCAAGCTGACCGAGCGCGTGAATATCAACCAGGCGGTCCTGCCTTCGAATCCGGCAGCCATCACCCCCATCCTGAGTCGCCGCCCGTTTCCCGAGTTCGGAGACATTCTGTCGGCCAACTGGCAGGAGAATTCCAATTACCACGCGCTTCAGACCCGGCTCGAAAAGCGCTTCAGCTCCGGCCTCAGTTTTCTGTTGGGCTATACCTGGTCGCACGCCATCGATACGGCTTCGCGCGGCTCGGGCGGCTCCTGGCATCAGAATGTGTACAACCTCCGGGACGATCGCGGCAACGCCGATTTCGATGTGCGGAACCGGCTCACGCTTACGTCCGTCTACCACCTGCCCTTCGGACGCGGACGGCGCTACCTGTCGAAATCCAGCGCGCTCGTGAACGCCATCGCCGGCGGCTGGAGCGTCAACGGCATCGCCTCGTTCATGACCGGAAACTGGTTCGCGGTTACCGTCACCGGCGACCGCGCGAATGTGGGCGGCTTCCCCTACCAGCGCGCCAACCGCTCCTGCGACGGTAATTTCTCGCGCGATAAACGCACCGTCGACCGCTACTTCGACACGTCCTGTTTCCAGGTCACCCAGCTCGGCACGTTCGGAAACAGCGGCCGCAATATCGTCGAGATCCCCGGCATCAACAACTGGGACGTCTCCTTCGCCAAGGAATTTCCCGTTCGGGAGCGCGTCCGTCTTCAGTTCCGGGCCGAATTTTTCAATTTCTTCAACCACGCCCAGTTCGGCCAGCCCGACCTCGGCGTGCAAAGCAACTTCTTCGGCCAGATTCGCTCCGCCCGCGACGCGCGCATTTCCCAGGTGGCGCTCAAACTCCTCTGGTAGCCGCCATGCGAATCGCGCTCTGTTTCGTGGCCGTCGCGCTCGCCCCCGTAACCGGGCTGCCCGCGCAGGGATCGCCCGCGCCGCGAGCCCCGCTCGAGCAGTACCGGCCGCACGACTTCACTTTTACAGCGCCGTCCGGCGGGAACCCGTTCGAGGTCGAGCTCTCCGGCGAATTCACCGGTCCGGACGGCGTCCGCCTGCGCGTGCCGGGCTTTTACGACGGCGCCGGCGTGTGGAAGATCCGCTTCGCTCCCACCCGGCAGGGTTCCTGGTCGCTGCGCGTTACGTCCTCGCTGAAAGCCCTGGACGGAAGAACCGAGACCGGGATCTCCAGCGGACCCAACCGCCGCCCCGCCGTACACGGCGCACTGCGAGTCGATCCGGCGCATCCTCACCATTTCGTCTACGAGGATGGAACGCGCTACTTCCTGCTCGGCTATGAAGCCGACTGGCTGTGGGGGGCGGATATGCAGGATCCGGAGCGCAAGCTGATGCGCAGGGTGATCGAGCAGATGGCCACGCGCGGATTCAACCACGTCATGGTCAACAGCTACGCCTACGACACCACCTGGAGTCCCGGCCGCCGGCACCAGTGGGACTGGGGTCCCGCGCCGCTTTATCCGTGGGAGGGAACCAACGAGCAGCCCGATCACGCGCGCCTCAATCCGAAATATTTCCAGATCTACGACGCCATGATGTCCGCTCTCGAGGACAAGGGCATCGTCGCACACATCATGCTCAAGGTCTACAACAAGAAGGTCAACTGGCCGCCGAAATACAGCCGCGAAGAGGAGCTCTGGTTCCGCTACGTGGTCGCCCGCTACCAGGCTTATTCGAACGTCGTGTGGGACTTCTCGAAGGAGGCCCACAACGAGCGGGACCAGCGCCTGCAGCAGCGCCTGATCGAGCTCGTCCGCCGCACCGACGGTTACCGCCGCCTGGTCACGGCCCATGACGACGACGCCTTCTACTGGACGCCCGAATTCAACAGCCTGCTCGATTTTCGCACCGACCAGCAGCATACGTTCTGGCCGCAGATGATCGCTTTCGACCGCGCCATCCGACCCTACCCCGTTGTCAACTCCGAATTCGGCTACGAGCGGGGCGTCGATAAGATGCCCACCTACAAGACCGAACACGACTGGCAGGAGCAGCTGCGGCGCGCCTACCTGGTCTACTTCGCCGGCGGTTACGGCGTGTATTATTACCACAACACTGCCTGGGACGTCGTCAAGCCGGATCCCGAGCCGCCCGGCATGGTCCGCTTCGAGCGCCTCCGGCAGACGCTCTCTTCGCTGCCCTATTGGCGTATGGAGCCGCATGACGAGTTGGCGGTGGGAGGTCCTTGCCTGGCGCTGCCCGGCGAGGTGTACGCCTTCTATCTGGAGGGAGATCAGATCACGGTCAATCTTACCGGCGCCGAGCCGGGCAGCGCGGAGTGGATCGACACCTGGACCGGCGCACGACAGAAGGCGGACATCCGCCGACCCATGATCTTCGGCAATTTGAAAAAGCCGGCGGCCTTCGGGAATGCCCCGGCTGTTCTCATCGTCCGCCGCTGAACTTAGCGGGGGTTCAGGTTTACCGATCGTACCCTGCCATTCGCCAGGTCTACGGAACAGCTGAAATCAAAGGAGGTCCGCCGGCGGCCCCCCTCGGCGCGCGCCGATCCGACGATCGAATCACGCCGCCCCGGCCGGTCGTCGATGTGCAGAGATCCGAAATCGACATAGTCGTAGCCTTCGCGCCGTATCCGCTCCTCCGCCGCCCTCTCGCAATTTCCGATGGCGACTGAGGCGCCCGACGCGGTGCTGTCGGCGTACTCGCGCGGACGGCGTTCGGATCCGAATGGTTCGATGCGCATGGACCGCACCCGTCCCGTCTCGAAGTTGACCGAGCAGGAGTATTGATAGGATTCCACCCGGTTCGGCGATTGACGCACGTCGATGATGCCGGTAACCCAGTCCTGCGGGCCGGGATTGTTATCCACCGCCGGATGACGGAAGGAGATATTGGTCGTACGGAAGCGGTTCATGGCCTGCTCCCTCACGGACTGCTCGCAGACGCCGATCGTGCGCGCCATGTCCCAGCGAGTGATATCGTGCCGCTGGCCGCCATAGGATCGGTTACCGCCGTTTCCCCAGGTCAGCTCGAAAGCATAGGTGTCCGGACCGCCTTGCGGATCGTTGATCCTGATGACGGCCGCTCCGCCATTCCGCGGATCGCTGATCAATTGCGTCGAGCCGCGGCCGGCGAGGCGGTGAAACTGTACATCCGCGTTCGGCGGCATTCCCCCGGTACACTCGAACCGGCGCCACTGAGGCTGCCGTCCGGACAGGTCGCGTATCGACGCGTTCTCCCCCCGGATTTCGATTTCGGCGGCGCCGTCCACCACGACTTCTATCGTGCAACTCCCCGCGTAGGCAATCCCGCTGCGATTCAAAGCCGCGCGGCGCTGGTAGGTCTGCCCGCTCGCGGTGGCCGCCACGGCTACGAAAACAGCTACTGATAAAAAAGATTTTCGATACGACATTGTCACCCCTCGAGTCCACTAGAGCATTTGGCCTTCCAGAAGGCGCCCCCGCCGCGCAGCCGATCCTGACGTCCTTGACTCGGCCTCCCGCCGTCCTGCATAATTTTAGCGCGGGAGAACAAAAGGCGAATGTCGGATTACATCGAACTCAACGCCCGCTCCGCCTTCAGCTTCCTCGAAGGGGCCTCTCTCCCCGAGGAACTGGTCGCCGCCGCCGCCGATTTCGGCATGCCCGCCCTGGCTCTTCTCGACCGCGACGGCGTCTACGGAGCGCCGCGCTTCCACATGGCCGCCAGGAAAGCCGGACTCCGCGCCCACATCGGCGCCGAAGTCGCCTGCACGGACGGGCAGCGCTACCCGCTGCTGGCCGAATCCCGCGCGGGCTATCAGAATCTGTGCCGCCTCATCACCCGCATGAAGCTGCGCGCCAAAAAAGGCGAAGGCGCGGCCACTCCCGAAGAGCTGGCCGAATACGCGCCGGGATTGATCTGTCTGGCTCCCACTCTCCACCTGGAACCGCTGCGCGACATCTTCGGCCCGCGCAATGTCTACGCTCAGCTTCAGCGCCACCTGGACCGCCATCAGGAAGCCCGCAACCAGGCCATCGTGGACCGCGCGCGGCGGCTCCGGATCCCGCTGCTGGCAACCAACGGCGTGAGCTACGCGCGCGCGGAGCAGCGCCAGACTCTCGACATCCTGACCTGCGTCCGCAACCATGTCGCCATCGACGCCGCCGGGCGCCTGCTCGCCCGCAACGCCGAGCGCCGCCTCAAATCGCCCGCCGAGATGGCGCGCCTTTTCGCCGACCTGCCCGAAGCCATCGCCAACACGCGCGAGCTGTCCGCGCGGCTCGACTTCACGCTCTCCAATCTGGGCTACGAATTTCCGCGCTACTGCGACGACGAGATGTCCCTGCTCCGCCAGCGGGCCGACGAAGGCGCGCGCCTCCGCTATCGTCCTTATCATGACCGCGCCCGCCGGCAGATCGAGCACGAGCTGGCCCTCATCGAGAAGCTCAAGCTGCCCGGCTACTTCCTCATCGTCTGGGATATCGTGAACTTCTGCCGGCGGGAGGGCATCCTGGCGCAGGGGCGCGGCTCGGCCGCCAACAGCGCGGTCTGCTATGCGCTCGGCATCACTGCGGTCGATCCGGTGGGTATGGAGCTGCTGTTCGAGCGCTTCCTCTCCGAAGAGCGCGGCGAGTGGCCCGACATCGATATCGACCTGCCCAGCGGCGACCGCCGCGAGCGCGTCATCCAGTACGTCTACCAGCGCTACGGCAAGCTCGGCGCCGCCATGACGGCCAACGTCATCACCTATCGCGGGCGGTCGGCCGCGCGCGAAGTCGGCAAGGCGCTGGGCTTTGACGAGCCCACCGTCGCGCGCCTGGCCGGCCTCTCGGCCTTTTGGGAATGGAAGGACCCGGGCGACACCGCCGAGCGCAAATTCCGCGAAGCCGGCCTCGATCCGGACAACCGCCGCATCCGCAAGTTTCTCGAGCTGTACGTGGCCGTGCAGGACCTGCCGCGCCACCTCGGCCAGCACTCCGGCGGCATGGTGATCTGCCAGGGACAGCTCGATTCCATCGTCCCGCTCGAGCCCGCCGCCATGCCCGGACGCGTGGTCGTCCAGTGGGACAAGGAGGACTGCGCCGATCTCGGCATCATCAAGGTCGACCTGCTCGGCCTGGGCATGATGGCCGCCATCGAGGAGATGATCACGCTGGTCAGCGGCGCCTACCGCGAAGAAGTGGACCTGGCGCACCTGCCGCAGGACGACAGGCAGGTCTACGCCGCCCTGCAGGACGCCGATACCATCGGCATGTTCCAGGTGGAGAGCCGCGCCCAGATGGCCAGCCTGCCCCGCATGCGTCCGGAAAAGTTTTACGACGTGGTGGTGCAGGTGGCTCTCATCCGCCCCGGCCCCATCGTGGGAAAAATGGTCCATCCCTACCTCGAGCGGCGTCAGGGCCGGGAAGCGCCGGACTGCCTGCATCCCTGCCTCGAGCCCGTGCTGCGCCGCACGCTGGGCGTGCCGCTGTTCCAGGAGCAGTTATTGCGCATGGCCATGATCGCCGCCGGATTCACCGGAGGCGAAGCCGAAGAGCTGCGCCGCGCCATGGGCTTCAAGCGCTCCGAGAAGCGCATGCAGGAGATCGAAATCAAGCTGCGCCGCGGCATGGAGCGCAACGGCATCACCGGCCCGCGGCAGGACACCATCGTGCAGTCCATCACCGCCTTCGCGCTTTACGGATTTCCCGAATCGCACGCCGCCAGCTTCGCCCTGCTGGCCTATGCCAGCGCCTGGCTCAAGGTCCATTACCCGGCCGCTTTCCTGGCCGCGCTGCTGAACAACCAGCCCATGGGCTTCTACCACCCCTCGACGCTGGTGAAGGACGCGCAGCGCCACGGCGTCCGCGTGCTGCCGGTGGATGTCACCTGCTCGGAATGGCTATGCACGATCGGGGAAGAGAGGACGCCTCCCACAGTGCGGCTGGGCCTGCGCTACGTGCGCGGACTGCGCGAGGAGGCCGGACGCGCCATCCTGCGCGGACGCCCGTTCCACAGTATGGACGACCTGGCCCGGCGCGTCCCCGAGCTTCGCAAGGACGAGATGCGCAAGCTCGCGGCCGCCGGCGCGCTCAATCCGCTGCGTAACAGGCACCGGCGCGATGCCCTATGGGAGTCCGAACGCGTCACCCGTTTCGCGGGCCCCCTGCTCGATGAGGAGTCCGAGCCGGTTTCCGTCCTCCCTCCCATGAACACGCAGGAGCGGCTGGCCGCCGATTTCCGCGGTACCGGCCTCACAGTCGGCCGCCATCCGATGGCCCACCGCCGCCGCGACCTCGATGCTCTCGGGGTGCGCCGCGCCGCCGACCTGAAGAGCCTCCCTGACGGCCGCTTCGTCAGGGTCGCCGGATGCGTGATCGTCCGCCAGCGGCCCGGCACCGCGAAAGGCTTCGTGTTTCTGAGCCTGGAGGATGAAACCGGGATCTCCAACATCATCGTGGAGCCGGATCTGTTCGCGCGCGAGCGCCGGACGCTGACCGGCGCGCCCTTCCTGATGGTGGAAGGCGCCCTCCAGAATCAGGACCGGGTGGTGTCGGTCAAGGCCCGCCGCGTCAGCCCCCTGCCCGAAGGCGCCGCGCCGGAGTCGCACGATTTTCATTAACGGGGCAGTAACGAAATTGGGTCTTGCTCGTCCGATCCCGGCTCGGGCCACGATTCCTGACGCGGCCAATTCCTCTCCATCGGTAAAATCGGTTCCACGCGGGCCGACGGGCCGGCTGCGTAGTATGATGTCCGCAGGTCTCGTCGACAGGAGAGCAAATGAACAGTAGAACCGCGTGGATTTTTCTGCTGACTGGTCTGGTCTGGGCCCAGACCTATACGGCAACCGTGCGTGGAATCGTCACCGACGCGTCGGGCGCGGTCGTGCCCGGGGCCACGGTCACCCTGACCAATACGGAGCAGAATCGCCCTTACACCTTCAGCACCAACCAGGCGGGCGAGTATGCTCTAGTCCAGGTTCCGCCCGGCAGCTACACGCTCAGTGTGAAGGCCACCGGATTCAAGTCCTATCAGCGCTCCGGACTCACTCTCGAAGTGGCCCAGGTGGCCGCGATCGACGTCGTAATGGAAGTCGGCGCCGTGACCGAGGCCATCGACGTCACCGCTCAGGCGCCTCTCCTCGAAACCGCCAGCTCCACTTTGGGCGAGGTCGTCAACAGCAAGACCACCGAGGCGCTGCCGCTCAACGGCCGCAACGTCATGCAGCTGGTGGCGCTCACGCCCGGCATCAATCAGACGCGCTCCTCCCGCGAGGCGACCTCGGCCAGCGGCAGCATCCCGTCCAACGGATTCTCCGCCAACGGCGGCCGCAACGTCTCCAACGAAGTGATGCTGGACGGCTCCCCGCAGGTGGTCATGGGCTATAACCAGCCGGCCTTCGTACCTTCTCCCGACGCCCTCCAGGAGTTCAAGGTGCAGACCAACAACCTCTCCGCCGAGTATGGGCGAACCGGCGGCGCCGTGGTCAACCTGGTCCACCGCTCGGGAACGAGCCAGTTTCACGGCGTGCTCTACGAGTTCCTGCGCAATGATAAATTCGACGCCAACGGATTTTTTAACAATCGCAACCGCAAGACCAAACCGCCGTTCCGCTTCAACCAGTTCGGCTTCACCCTCGGCGGTCCGCTGACGCCGTCGCGTTCCAGCACATTCTTTTTCCTGAACTACGAGGGCGTCCGCCAGGTGGACCCGGGCAGCGCCACCTTCAGCCTTCCCACCCCCCGCATGAAAGCCGGCAATTTCGGCGAGATTGCCAACATCATTTATGATCCGGCCACCATCAACGCCGCCGGGCAGCGGCAGCCCTTCGCCTCCAATATCATTCCCGCCGAACGCTTCAATCCGGTCGCGGTCAAGATCCTGGGCTATTATCCGAACCCAGCCCTTCCCGGCGTCGTCAACAACTTCTTCTCCCAGATCGGCAGCCACTCGGTCACGAACACCTTCACCACCAAGATCGACCGCCGTATCTCCGATCGCCAGAACCTGTTCGGACGCTTCTCCTGGAGCGACCTCGACCAGCAGGTGGCCAACCACTACGGCAACGCGGCCTCGCCGAACGAAGGATTCAGCGGCCTGCGCGAGCGCAGCATCACCGTGGACGACAGCTACATTCTCGGCAAATGGGTCATTCACGGAAATTACGGCTACGCCTACAGCTCCAATCCTCGCGACAGTAACTTCGAGGGCTTCGACCTGGCTGGTCTGGGCTTGCCGCAGTCCTTCAAGTCGGCCGCGCAGTTCGCGATTTTCCCGCGCGTCTCGCCGGCCGGATACGGCGATTTGGGAAACGATCCGGCCTGGATCATCGGCAATAAGTTCGAAACCCATACGTTCACCGGAGACGCCACCCGTCTGATCGGCGGCCACACCGTCAAGCTGGGCGGCACGTACCGCCTGAACAAGGTCTCCAACTTCCGGCCCAGCTCGCCGGCCGGCAACTTCACCTTCAACGAGGGGTGGACCCGCCAGACTTTTAACGGCAACGTGGGCGGGAATTCCATCGCCTCCATGCTGCTCGGCCTGATGAACACCGGCGTCCTTCAGCAGGAGCCGAACCTGGCTCTCCAGGTCCGCTACGGCGGAGCCTATTTCCAGGACGACTGGCGCGTCAACACCAGGCTCACCGTCAACGCCGGATTGCGCTGGGATACGGACCGGCCCCTCACCGAGCGCTGGAACCGGACCTCCTGGTTCGATTTCAACGCCGTTTCCCCGCTCAAAGTGCCCGGACTTGCGCCTCTCACGGGCGGTCTGGTCTTCGCCGGACGCAACGGGACGCCGCGTGGAAACAAGGATCCGGACAATAACAACTTCGCGCCGCGATTCGGCATGGCTTATAAGCTGTCCGACCGCCTGGTGGTGCGCTCCGGCTTCGGAATCTTCTTCAATCCCACTACCGGCATCGGCCCCGGCACCGGCAGCGTGGGAGCCCTGAGCTTCAACGCCATCACCAACGTCACCACCAGCATCGACGGCGGCCGCACGCCCTTTACGACGCTCTCGAACCCCTTCGCCAACGGCTACAATCAGCCCACCAACGGAGCCGACGGGCTGCTGACCTTCGTCGGCCAGTCCATCAACGCCCAGTTCCGGCGGGACCGCGTGCCCTACTCGATGCAATGGAATGCCGACATCCAGTACGAGCTGCCGAACAGCATGCTTCTCGACGTCGCGTACGCCGGCAACTCCGGCGTGAAGCTGCTGGCCCAGTCGCAATTGAACCAGGTCCCCGATCAGTATCTCGCGCTCGGCGACGGCCTGACGCGGGCCGTGCCCAATCCCTTCCTGGGCATCCTTCCCGCTACCAGCGCCATCGGGCAGGCCACCGTCACCCAGGCTCAGCTCCTGCGGCCCTACCCGTTCCTCACCGGCCTTCAGCAGACCTGGGGATCGTTCGGCCATTCCAGCTATCATGCGCTCCAGGTAAAATTCCGCAAACGGTACCGCAACGGATTGCAGATGCTGGTCGCCTACACCTGGTCCAAGATGCTCGACGATTTCTCGTCCGTCGCCGGCTTCCTGGGCCAGCAGAATCCCGGGTTCACCAACAACAACAAGCGCTTTCTCGACAAGTCTCTCTCCACCACCGATACGCCGCAGCGCCTGGTGGTCAACTATGAATACGATCTGCCATTCGGGTCGGGAAGAAAATTTCTCAACCGGAAGGGGATCGTCAACGTGCTGGCGGGCGGCTGGAGCGCCAACGGCATCGCCTCGTTCCAGTCAGGAGTCCCGATCGCCGTCTCCTCGGTGACCGATACCACGAATTCGCTGGGCGGAGTGCAGCGTCCGGACCGCACCGGACTGCCGGCGGAGACGCCCGGCGCCGTAGGCGCGCGAATCGACAACTATCTCGACCGGAACGCCTTTGCCGTCCCCGCGCGCTTTACCTTCGGAAACTCGGGCCGCCTGCTGCCGGACGCCCGCAACCCCGGCCTCGCGATCTGGGATCTGTCCGTCCTCAAACTGATACCCATTCACGAGAAGCGCCGGCTGGAATTCCGGGCGGAGTTCTTCAACATCTTCAACCACGTGAACTTCGCGTCCCTGCCTGAAGGCAATACGGTGTTCGGACGGCCGCAGTTCGGGACCGTCACCGACGCCGAGCGCGCGCGAATTATCCAGCTGGGGATGAAATTCATTTGGTGAGGTCCATGACGAATATTTCAAGACGCGGGTTGCTGACGGGCGCCGCCGCCTCTCTGGCGCAGGGCGCGGGCCCGGCTCGCCCCAACATCCTTTTCATCATGGTGGACGAGATGCGCTGGGACGCGATGCGCTGCGCCGGCCATCCGGTGGTGGATACGCCGAATCTGGACCGGCTGGCGAAACAGGGAATGCGGTTCGCCAATTCGTATACGGTGGCCCCGGTCTGCTCTCCGGCGCGTACCGCGGTCTTCACCGGGCGGTATGCGCAGGTCGCCGGGGTCACCACCAACGCCGTGCCGTCGAATCCGGGCGAGATTTTTCTGCCGTCCATCCTCGGCCACTACGGATATCACACCGCTATCGCCGGCAAGCTTCACTACGCGCCCAGGCGCTTCGATTTCGGCTTCCAGCAGTTCTGGAGCTTTTCCGCGGAAGGACCCACCCCCGAGCTGGGCTTCATGGAGTATTTGAAAAAGAAGCACGGCTCGCCCGCCAAGTGGCCGATCGTGCCCGGAACCTGCCCCTGGCCGGACGATCCGCTCGGCAGGGACGTGGGTGAGTTCAAGTATCCGGAGGAGGATTTCGAGACGGACTGGATCACCTCCCGCTCCATCGACTATCTCCGCAGCCGCAAGGACAAGCCGCAGCCCTGGTTTCTGTTCACCAGCTATCTGAAGCCGCACTCGCCGTCGGTCGAGCCGAAGATGTACCTGGGCAAATACGATCCGAATGCCATCCCCGTACCGAAACTGCCGGCGAACATCCATGAATTGCGCTCGGCGGAGAAAGGACGCGGCCGGCGCAAATTCATCGAGGACGAGCGCATGATGCGGGTGATGAGCGCGGCCTATTACGGCGCCATCGCGCACGTCGATTTTCACGTGGGGAAGATTCTCGACGAGCTGGACCGGCTGGGAATGGCCGACAATACGCTGGTGCTGTTCACGGCCGATCACGGCAACATGCTGGGCGACCGCGGACGCTGGTTCAAAGGCGTGATGTACGAAGGCTCCTCGCACGTGCCGCTGATCTGGCGCGGTCCCGTGGGCGCGAAGGAGAACTCGGGACGCGTCGAGGAAAAGATCGTCGAAAACACGGACCTGCTGCCCACGATCCTCGAATCCGCCGGGCTGCCGGTTCCGGAGCGCGTGCAGGGACGCAGCTTCCTCAAGCTGGCGCGCGGCCAGGATCCAGCCTGGAAAGACCGCTGCTACTCGCAGCTTGCGACCGCCATGCTCCGGACGCCCGGCTGGAAGCTGATCGACAACAGCCGTGACCTCAGCGGCTCCTTCGAGCTGTACGACATGAAGAACGATCCCAAGGAGCAGCGCAACCTGATCGGCGACGCGAAACATCGCGACCGGGTGGCGCACTTCCGCGGTCAGCTGGCCGCCTGGCGCGCCGACAAACCGAAGCCGGTCAGGATTCCCGGCATGAAGGAACCGGACTACACGCATATCAGCGACGCCGAGCGCGCCGAGTTGATCCGCAATTCTCCCGCGGCGCGGGAGGAGTAGGCGGACGGGGAGTCGGACGCCCGAACCCACGCTGGCCGAGCTCAAAGGCACGGCGCCGCCCAAGGGAATCGACGCCGGGAGCTTCGCTGCTTACGCCCGGAATCCGGATCACGCCGGCCCGGAGGCGGCGTTTTTTGAATACGACCTGGGCGCCGCCGTGCCGCAGTACATGCTGCGCACGCGGCGGCCAGATTGACGAGTTATACGATTGGGAAGCAGAGCCGGGCGAGTTCCGGAACCGCGCGGCCGAGCCGGGAATGAAGCGGACGCGGGACCAGCTTCGCGACCGGTTGTTCGCTTGGTACCCGCCCGATCGGAATCCACATTGGCGTAAGAGCCGTAAAGCGTAGTTCAGGTTATCTTGGAAGTAAGATGCCGGTGATCGTTTCCATGCTGCGCGGCGTCAATGTCGGCGGTCATCACAGAATCCGGATGGATGACCTGCGCGCGCTCTACGAGTCGCTGGAGCTGCGGAATCCGCTCACCTATATCCAAAGCGGCAACGTCGTCTTCCGGTCCGAAGAGCGGAGTCCGGGCCGGCTGGCCGCGCGGATCGAAGATGCGATCGAACGGCGCTTCGCCTTCCGCCCGTCCGTCATCCTTCGAACCGCGTCGGAGCTCCGGGACGCCGTCGCCAGGAATCCTTTCGCCGGACGCGGCGTCAATCCGGCGAAGCTGCTGGTCATGTTCCTGGCCGGCGAGCCGGACCGGGAAGCCCGGGCCAAGGCGCTTCAGATCAGGACCGCTCCCGAGGAGATGAGCATCGGCGGGCGCGAAATCTATATCCATTACCCGAACGGAATGGGACGTTCGAAGCTGGTGTGGACCGCGGTCGAGAAGCTCCTCGAAACAGCGGCCACCGGCCGCAACTGGAACAGCGTCACCCGGCTGCTGGAGATGGCGGAGGAACTGGAGGCGGCCTGAGCGTCACTCCGGCCCCGCGTCGTTTCCGAAAGCACGGGCCGCGTTCACGTTCGGTTTGGTAGACTATTGCGGAACCCAGATGTCTCACATACTTTCCGGATTGCGTGTGATCGACTGCGGAACTTACATCGCCGGGCCTGCGGCCGCCACTGTCCTGTCCGATTTCGGGGCGGACGTGATCAAGGTGGAGCGCCCCCCGGCGGGGGACCCCTACCGGCTTCTGCACACGCTTCCGGGAATGCCCATCGCCCCGGTCGACTACCTGGCGCTGCTCGATTCGCGCAACAAGATGAGCCTGGCGCTCGATCTGGGGGA
>DATJFH010000163.1:0-9215 GCA_035495815.1 Bryobacteraceae bacterium | reverse complement strand
TCTACCAGTGTGATTGTCAAGTAAGTTTTACTCTTACAGCCAATTTGCTGACCAGCTCACTCATTTTGACCGCCTCTCCTACAGGTAATCTTCAATCTTGACGCTGCCCCAGCCGATCGGCCAGGCGCGCTCATAATGTTTTCGCTCAGCGGCGCGATAGGGGACGGGCTTGGTCGCGTCGATCGCCCACTTGCCTACGACGGAGGGCATGCGGGTGTGAACTGCATCGGCCGACGCCTCGAGGACCGGATGCGCGGACGGATCGAACATGAAGCCGCGGGCATTTCCGATGATGGTCACGTCGCGGCTCGGATCCACGCGGGTGGCGATGGCGTAATGGACGTCGCGCGGATCGTAGATGTCGATATCCGGATCCACCGCGATCGCCATCTTCGTGTTCGGCCACGGCGAGCCGAGCGCCGCCAGCAGCGCGTCCGTAACCTGGCCGTCGGCGTGCGGCTCCACTTGCAGGATCACGCTGAGCGATCCGCCGCCTTGTGGAAAGTGCACGTCATGAACCTTCATGCCCATCGCCCGGAGGCGTTCGTACAGGATCGCTTCGTGGAACAGGCGCGGCATCTCCTGGTGGTCGGTGAACGGAGTCATCTGGTGGTTGCGGTAGATGGGGTTCCGGTTCATGGTGATCGCGGTCACTTCGAAAACCGGCTGCTGCGCGGCGTAGGGCGTGAACAGCATGGTCGGGCCGGGCGAGGGGCCGTCCTGCGCGGTGCGCGTGGGGCTCACGTAGCCTTCGATCACGATGGAAGCGTCAGCCGGAACTACCAGGTCGACGGTCTTGCACTTGACTACTTCGCCGGGCTCGCCGGTGATGGTCTCGAACAGTTCCATCTCCCACCAGCCGTCATGCGGGTGTGAGTAGCAGCCCGCCAATTCCCACGCCGGGTGGCATCCGATCACGACCGCTTGCGGCATGCGCGTGCCGGCCGCGCGATGCTTCTTCAGAATTCGGTTGGCCGTGGGAGTGACGAACGAGGCCACCATCTCGTTCGGGGTCAGCACGCCGCAGCGGGGAAACATCTGGTTGTAATCCCCGGTTTCCGGATCGCGATGGACGGCGAAGGACGTGGTGTACGGGTACGGGTCGAGGTCCGTATGGCGGACGATGGGCAGCATGCCGAGATCGACCTGCGCGCCCGTGAAGACGCGCTCCTGGCAGGGAGCGCCGCCGACCTGTTCGAGAGGCTTGGGTCCGATGCGCACGATTTCCGCCAGCCTCGGCACAACCCGGGAGGGCTCGCAACCCAGCACTCGCGCCTGCGCGCGGCGATTCGCGAAGAGCAGATCCACCAGCCGGAACTCGGGATAGCCGCACAGGTTCTGGAAGACGACAGTCTCGCCGGCTTGCGCCGTGAGCGCGCCGACGTGCTCGAGCCTGACCGGTTTCTCGATGCGGAGAAGGGAATCCCGATGCGTGTTCAGGAAGGAATCTAGGTCCGGCATGGAGGTGATCCTTATTGTATGCTCGAACAGGAGAAACGCTCGATGACACCTGGCGTAAGGTTGGCTTCAGGCGCGGTCCGGCAGGCGGAAACGCCCGCACTGCCTCGGTCCGGTTGGCTGGTTGCCGTGCTGATTTTAGGCGCCGCCGCGCAACTCGGCGCGCAGCAGGCGGCGAAGAAGGGCCCCAACAAGCCGGCGCGCGCTCCGGATGTGGCCAATGCGTCCTACGGACCGCATGAGCGCAACGTGCTCGACCTGTGGAAGGCGAAGTCCAGCCGGCCGGCGCCGCTCGTGATCCACATCCACGGCGGGGGATTCACTCAGGGCGACAAGAGCGGCATCAGCGCGGTTCTGCTCGAAGGGTGTCTGCGGGAGGGCTTTTCAGTGGCCTCGATCAACTACCGCTACTCCACCATCGCGCCCTACCCGGCGCCCATGGCGGACAGCGCCCGCGCGGTCCAGTTTCTGAGACTGCACGCCGCCGAGTGGAACCTGGACCCCAAAGCTTTTGGGGCGACGGGAGGATCGGCGGGCGCTGGGATCTCGCTGTGGATCGGGTTTCACGACGACATGGCCGAGCCCAAAAGCAGCGATCCGCTGAAACGGCAGTCGACCCGGCTTTCCGCGATGGCGGTGACCAATGGGCAGACCACGTACGATCCGCGCACCATCCACTCGCTGATCGATCCCACCACGGCCCGCATCGGCGCGCTGCGCACGCTGTTCAACGTGAAGCAGGAGGATCCGCTGCAGGACCGCGAAGCGTTCAAGCGTTACGAGGAGGGCTCGGCGGTGACCCATCTCACGAAAGACGATCCGCCGGTCCTGCTGCAATATTCTCGCGGAAACACGCCCATGCCGCCGGAGAACACCGGAATCGGAATCCATCATCCGCGCTTCGGATATTTCCTCAAGGAGAAGATGGACAAACTCGGGATCGAATGCGTGGTCAAGACGGCGGACGATTACACCGGCAAGCCCGCCGGCCAGCAGCAGCGGGACATTGTCGAGTTCTTCAAACAGCACTTTCCCGGGAAGTGATTTTTCCTGGGACGCCGGAATCAGCCGAGCTTCTCCACAACCATGCGCGCGATTCCCAGGGCGCCCTGGGAGCCCAACATCTCGGCGAGGTGCTGGTCGGCTATGTCGAGGACTGCCGCTCCGGTCTGGTCGGCTTCCCCGCCGCCGTCGGTTTCCCGAGCCGATTTCAGCATCTGGGCGATGAGCAGCGCTTCGAACTTGCCTGCCGCGTCTTTGAGCTTCAAGTTCTCGGGAGCGCCGGAGGGTGGCGCAGCCCCCGCCGGCTTCAAGGAAACGCCGTCCATCATCAGATAATCTCCATTTCCGCGTCCAGGGCTCCGGCGGCGCGCAGGGCTTGCAGGATAGCGATGACATCGCGCGGCGTCGAGCCGATCGAGGTCAGCGCGCGCACCAGTTCTTCCACGGTCGCTCCGTCCTTGAGCACTACGTTGCGCGCACGGTCCTCTTTGGCGGTCACGGTGGTGGTCGGAACGACGGTTGTCTGTCCGCTGGAGAGCGCCGGCGGCTGCGAGACTTCGACCGTGGTCTGGATCTCCACGCTCAGCCCGCCGTGCAGAATCGCGATCGGCGCGATCCGCACTTCCTTGCCCATCACGATCGTGCCCGTGCGCTCGTTCATCACCACCTTGACCGGACGGTCGGCTTCTAGGGTGAGCCCTTCGACTTCGGCCAAAAATTCGACCGGCCTCCGGGCGTAAGAGGCCGGCGCCTGAATCGAAACCCGCGCCGAGTTCTCCGCCTGGGCCACCGCCGCGCCTTTCGAGCCGAAGCGTTGATTCAAGACTTCGGCGATACGCGCCGCCGTTGTGAAATCGGCCCGGCGCAACTGCAGCTTGACGACGGAATCCAGTTCGACACCCGGGGCAGCCTTCTCTACGAGCGCGCCGGCTGCGACCCGGCCGACCGTCGGATGGTTCACCGTTTGCGACGACCCGCCTTTGCCCGCGGCGAAGCCCCCGGTAACCACCGGACCCTGGGCGACAGCGTATACCTGTCCGTCGGCGGCCTTGAGCGGGGTGAGCAGTAGGAGTCCGCCTTGCAGATTCGACGCGTCGCCGGCCGAAGCGGCCGTTACATCGATACGGGTTCCGGATTGAGCGAACGGCGGCAGCGTGGCGGTGACGATCACGGCGGCCATATTGGCCACTCGAAGCGAGGTCGCCGGCACGGAGATTCCCATGCGTTCGAGCATGTTCGAGAGACTCTGGGCGGAAAATACCGTCTGGCGGCGGTCGCCTGTGCCCGCGAGGCCGACCACCAGGCCATAGCCGATCAACTGGTTGTCGCGCACGCCTTCGACAGCGGCCAGTTCTTTGATACGGGTCACCGGCCTGGACGCGGGCTTGGCATCGATCATCAGGGTGAGCAGGAATGGAAGGCACCAGTGCATGATTCGTCCTTAGAACGGCAGCAGGCCGAGCAGAATCCGGTACAGAATATTCGGACGCCGGATGGCGTCGCCGACCACGCCCTTGCCGTTGATTCGCAATTCGAGCTGCGCCAGGCGGTCGGAGCTGATGGTGTTGCCGGGGCCGAGATCGGAGGGCCGGACCACGCCTCGCACGGCAACGATCTGGCGCTCCGAGTTGATCATCGTGTCCTTGTGACCCTCCACCACCAGGTAGCCGTTGGGCAGCACGCCTGTTACCCGCGCCGAGAGCGTGGTGGTGAGCGCGGTCTGGCGCGTAGTGGCGCCCTGACCTTGAAGTGTGGTGGAGCCGGAAAGATTCGCCAGATTGGCCAGCGGCGACCTGGCCACTGTGGGTCCGAACAGGGAAGCCACGTTGCTCTTCGAGGAGGACTGGCGCGATGTCTTCGTATCGCCGGTGCTCGAGGCGTCGGCTCGCTCGGTGACTTGAATGGTCACCAGGTCGTCGATGCGGCTGGCGCGCAGGTCCCGCGCCAGATCCGAGTACAGCGCGGAGGTGCTCCACAGGGATCCTGGCGTGGCGCCGTTGGCTGCCGAAGGTGTCGCCCGAGACATGGCCTCGGCGACGTACTGGTCGAGGGCCGAGGTTTCGTCGGGCTTCGGCTTCGGCCGGCTTTTCGCCGGGAGGGTATGGGTGGCGAGCAGGAACGGGATTAAGAGGATCGGATTTGTTTTCATTTGAGCTGAGTCGCTTTTCTGGAACCGGTCGGGCGCCGCTTTGACTGGATCTTCTACTCGACCTCCGCCCTATTTTTGCGAACAACGCGGGCATAGAATGTTTTATTACTCTGCGGATTCCGCAGCGGAATCCGGTCGCCGATACGGCCCGGAGCCTCGGCGCGGGCTTCGAACTGGAGCGTCGCGGCGCCAAAACGGGCCTTTACATGGACCACCGCGCCGCGGGCGACGTCGGCCGGAGCTTCGAGCGCCGAGGGGAGAACGGGCTGTCCGGCGGCGATGCGCCGGCGCGGCGCCAGTCCGGTGACGGCCTCCGGCGATACCCGTTCGGAAGCGGCGAAAGGACTCTGTTCAACGCTCTCCGTTCGAAGCTGGCCAGGCTCGAGCGGCTTGCCGGCCTCGAGGTCCCGGGCGGCGACCAGGCGGGCGCCGGCGATCCAGGCGCGAGTTCTGGCCCAGACGGTCACGCTTTGCCTGCGACCGTATTTCACACGGCCTCTCCACAGAGCCGGCTGTCTCGGCGCGCCCGCGGGCGCGGGAGTCAGGCCGGATGGCGAAAACTCCAGAATGCCTTTCGGCACGCTCTCCCGGCTGAAATCGAGCAGCTCCAATTGGGCGCCTTGGGGCAGCACAGCGCGTAATGCGGTCACGATGCGTTCTTCGGTCAGTGTTTCCATCTCTCGCTCGAAGCAGACCGGATCCGCCCGCAGCGCAATGCCGTGGCGCTCGGCCAGCCGATCCAATTCGCCCGCAGAGAAGCGGCGGATTGCGCCGGGCGCGGGCGTGTAGCCGATCGCCTCCCGCGCATCCAGCGTTTTGAACGACGGAATCGCGGCGGCCAGATCCCCCATCAGAATTCGATCGCCGCTGAGGGGCAAGCAGGCGCCCGCCGCGATCAATAGAGCCAGCATCGCGTCTCCGTTGTTACGAAGTCATCGAATTGACGCGCTGATACATTTCATCCGCGGCGCGCACCACGCGGGAATTGGCCTCATACGAGCGCTGGCTCATGATCAGGCTTACAAATTCGTCCACGACGCTGACATTCGACTGCTCGGTGTAGCCCTGAAGAAGAGGACCGAGTCCTTCCTGGCCGCCCGGATTGCCGACCGTCGGATCGCCGGAGGCGTCGGTGGGGGCGAACAGGTTGCGGCCCAGGCTGTTGAGGCCGGCTGCGTTTTGAAATGTGGCCAGCTGAATCTGCCCGCCGTTCTGCGCGGCCGTCTGCCCCGGGACGCTGTAGCTCACGGTTCCATCCTGGGCGATCGTGATCGACTGCGCGCCCGGCGGAATCGTGATCTGCGGTTCGAGCGGCTCGCCGTCGAGCGTCACCACGTTGCCCTCGCGGTCGAGGTGGAAGGAGCCGGCGCGCGTGTAGGCCAGCTCGCCGCTGGGCCGGCGGACCTGGAAGAAGCCATTGCCCTGGATGGCCAAGTCCAGCGGATTCGAAGTGCTGGCGAAGTTTCCCTGCGTCAGTACGATCTCGCTCGAGGCGGCCCGTGTCCCCAGACCCACCTGCAGGCCCGTCGGCACCACGGTTTGCGATCCCGCGGCCGCGCCCGGCTGCACCATGGTCTGGTAAAGCAGATCCTGGAACTGGATCCTCCGCGCCTTGAAACCGGTCGTGCTCGCGTTCGACAGGTTGTGCGCGATGTTGTCCACGTTCATTTCCTGAGCGCTCATGCCGCTGGCCGCGCTGTACAATGCTCGAATCATCTTCCGTTCTCCTTGTATTTACCCGTTGACCCGCGCCACTTCTTCCACGCCTTTGCGGTTCATCTCCGCCCCCAGCATGATGGCTTTTTGCAGCATCTCGAACTGCCGCATGACGCCGACCAGCCGTACAGCCGATTCGGCCGTTCCGGAATTGGAGCCCTCCAGCCGTCCCTGTAAGACCTCGACGGCGGAGGCGGCCGCCGGCTTCCGGCTCGAATCCATCAGCCGGAAATACGCGCCGCTGGTCTTCTGCACCGACTCCGGATCCGGCAGGTCGGCCAGCGAGAGGGAGCCCAATGGCTGCCCGTCCTGCAGCACGGCGCCGTTCTTCTGGATCTGCAGCGATCCGGCGGCCGCGCCGGGGCGAGCCTGAATGCGCCCGCTGGGCGTGTCCGCGCGGAGCGGATAACCTTCGGCGGTTTCCAGCACACCGGAGGGAGAAAGCCGCAATGCGCCGTTTCTGGTATACACAGCGCCGTTCGGCGAATCGGCGGTGAGGAAGCCGCGGCCGGAGAGCGCCACGTCGAGCGGGTTGCCTGTCTCCTTCATTACTCCCTGGCTGAAGTCGATCCAGTTGCGCTCGACATCAGGAAGCGCCGTTTGCGTTGCCGAATCGGCGGAAACATAAAGATTGTAGAATTCGTGATCCGCCTTGTATCCGGCCGTACCCGAATTGGAGATATTATTGGCCAGCAGGTCGAGCGCTTCCAGGCGCGATCGCATGCCGCTCGCTGCGGTGACGGTGAGTTGGTCCATGATCTACCGCGGCTGCTTTGTGCAATCCAGTGGCCGGGAACGCCAGGTTTCTCAAATCTCTGAATCCCCGGCCGATAAGGGTTGGAGAAGGGCGCCGCCCATGTTCCGATTTGGTCACCGGGCGCGGAAAGCGCCAAAATTTTGTTTCAAACCGGCGCACCACGCGTCGAATAGAAGCTGAATATAAGGATTTGCCGCAGTGGAGAGGCACGTGCAAACGTCCCGCCAGTGGCTTCCGTCTCCTTCTTGAATCCCGGCACGGTGTGCGCGGCGCAGCCGAAAACAGGACCTGCCGCCGCGCGCTCCAGTGTTGGCGACGGGAGCTCGTTCAAAGATCAGTTCGACGGCGCGATGAACAGCGGGCCGAAGGATGCCGCCCAAGACGCCGCCGAGGGCAGCGTGAATGACGGCGCCCGAAAGCGCGTCGAACAGAAGGAAGGGCGTCAAGGCCCGCCAGTCAACGCAGCCATTCTCCTGGCCCTGGTACCAAGCCCTCCTCCTGCGAGCCTTGGACTGCCTTCTGACGGCGACGAGCCGGGCGCCGGAAACAGCCCGGATGCGTCGATGGAAAGCAGCAGAGCGGGGGCCGTGTCACTGCCGGAAGTGGACATCGAGCCTGTGGAGACTGCCAAGCCACGTATCGAAGCGCTTCCCGAAGGCGCCCAATCGAACCTCAAAGGGGATGTCGCATTCGCCCTGCGGCTGCGGGACGCCATCCCCCATCAGTCGGAGCAGGCAACGGCATTGGCTCCCGAGCAGGCAAGACCGGCTCTGACACCGCGGCCGATGGCTGCGTCGCCGATGGCTGTGACGTCGATCGCTGCTTCGCCAATCGCTGCTTCGCCGATCGCTGCGTCGCCGGTCGCTGGGTCGCCGATGGCTGCGTCGCCGGTCGCTGCGTCGCCAATTGCTGGGTCGCCCATGGCCGTGACGTCGATCGCTGCTTCGCCGATCGCTGCCAGACCAATCGAAGCCACACCAATCGAAGCCAAACCGGCGGAAGCCGCGAGGGTCAGGTCCACACCGGCCGAAGCCGCGCCTCAGGCATCCGCGGCAGCGCCGGCTGCGGCTGAATCGACCGCACCGCCCGCCCCCGGCGCCAGGGCGGCCGCCGAGGATTCTCACCGCCAGGGACCGGGAGAAGGTCCGGCCGCGGTAGCGTCGCCTGCACCCGCGAGCGCTCCACAGAACGGAGCGGGTTCGAAATCCGACCCGCGCGCATCGGGAGAAAGAGCCAGCGACAACCCGCCGGGGCAGCGTACCGAGCGGCAGCGCGCGCCGCAGCTTAAGCCTGCATTCGATACGGCCGCCGTTCCCGCGCAAGCCGGTGGCGGTAATGCGGAATTCGCGGCGCAGACCGTAAGGCCGGCCGCAGCGGCGACGGCGTTCCATTCCAGCGCGGCGGAACCGGCGCCCCGAGCGGCTGCAGCTTCGGTAGCGGAGCCGGCCAATGCCGCTCCGGAAGCCATTCGGGAGAACTCCGTATCCGAACTGACCGACATTTCGCTGACTCTCCCGATCAACCGCGCAGACTCGGCCGGCGCCGAGCGCGTCGCGATCCGCATGGTGCAGCGGGGCGGCGAGATCCATGTCTCGGTCCGCACTCCGGACGCTCAACTCTCACAAGCCTTGCGCGAGGACCTGGGAAAGCTCTCGAACGGACTCGATCAGGCCGGATTCCGCACCGAGACCTGGCGCCCGGCCGTGACCGCGGCCGCTCAGCCAGGCTCCTCCAGCGCGCACCAGGACCATCCCGGCACAGCTTCCCATCGCGACGGGTCCGATCCGGACTCCCGAAGCGGCGGACATCAAGGCCGCGGCGGCGGGGATCCCAGACGCAGACAACAGGAAGACCGGCCGCGGTGGGTGGCCGAGCTCGAACACAGCAGAAATTCGTAACGGAGCACAACCATGACAGTAACCGGAATTCAGAATTCAATTCCCGCGGCAGCCAATCCGGCTTCCGCCGCAAAACAACCCGACCAGCTGGCGAACAAGGATACTTTCCTTCAACTGCTGGTGGCGCAGCTGAAAAATCAGGACCCGCTCAAGCCGCAGGACGGCTCGGAATTCGTGGCCCAGCTCGCGCAGTTCAGCACTCTCGAGCAAAGCATCTCGGCCCGCGAAGACCTGG
>DATJFH010000162.1:0-4509 GCA_035495815.1 Bryobacteraceae bacterium | reverse complement strand
GCCCCCAGCCGAAGTCGGTCCATCGCACTTCAATTCCGCCGCCGCTCCCTGGGGCCACTCCGGCATCTACATCCACGCTGGTGGATGTAGCCTGGGTGATCTCAGCGGCGGTCAGATCCGGCAGAAACAGCGTACCCACCTGCGCCGTGGTCATTGCCGTCAAACTGAGGGGCAGGACCACGTTTCCCGACCGGAACTCGAATGCCAGGGGTGAGCTGACGTCGTCGGCAAACCGCACCCTGTAGAGGCTCTGCTCTGCCTTCAAGTCCCTGATCTCGATCTCAACTTCGCGTACGATCGCCTGAAAGTCAGCTGCACGTGAAGTTACGCTTACGTTCACGCCTTCCCCGGGGAAGATGTCTTCGGCGTTGGCAGGGAGGAAGTCGCTCCAGATGGCGTACTCGCCCGTCCAGGCGGTTCCCGCGGCGTCATCCAGCAAGGCCAGTGCTGCGTTTTCGCAATCCGCCGAGGTGCGCGGAGATGGCGTCTGCACTCGCCGCACCAATCCGCGCACGCCGTCATCGCTTCCGTTTTGCTGGGCCGCGATGCGGGCCGGGTCTGTTACTCGGGCTATCGCCCGCCCCAGCCCGCGGTACTGCACCTCGATCAGCTCATTTGCCGCGGGAATATTGACATCGCCCGGAGACGGAAAAAACTGCACGGCGGAACTCGACAGAATGATGCACTCTGCCCCCTCCGTTTGGGAGCCGACCAGCCGCGTCCGGTAACTCTCTCCTGGTCGCGCACTGCGCACTTCGGCATCGACCGGTTGCAGCATGCGGGTGAACGGGATCGTGCAGTTCAGGTTTAGCGAGTTGACCAGGGCATAGGTACAAAACCCGCTGACGTTTCCGATGACGCCGTCATACAGCACGGTCGAAGGCACGATCAGAGTCGCCGAATTTGTGGGATCGGTAGCGTGGACTTCAAGTACCACCCGCAGGTCCGCGGCCACCGCATTCCCTCCGAATCCACTGCCGGCGGGATGTCGCGCGGAGTGAAAGATCTGCCGCCTCCGGTAGATTTCGGTCGCGTAGAAGCGCGTAGTCAGCGCATAGTGGTGTCCCGTGACCGTATTGACCGTCGGCCCCGTCACAGCGCCGCTTACCAGCGCGCGAATGGTGGATTCTCCGCCCGTCGGTGTGATCCGGAATCCAGCCAGACAGCCCGCGATCGAAATGGCATTGGGATACAGTCCGCCGAGCACACCGTCTGAGGCTGCGTCGAACACAGCGTCGCCATGCTGCAGCACCAGCGCTCCCGCCAGTTCGATCTTTTCGGCGAACACCACCGTGCTCTGGCCGTCAACTCCGGTCCCGCCGGCCACCTGCAACTTTCCGTTGCTCACCGTCAGTGCGCTCGATGGGTCGGTCGCGGTCCATCGCGTCGGGTTCAGTGCCGTACCGGCATACTCTTCGTCCAGCAGAGTCCGGCCGCTCCGGGTGAAAGGAATCTGCGAAAGATAAAATTTCAGGCTCAGCCCATCGCCGACGAAATAGTCCTTCACGTAATCTTGCGGCTCGGTCATTCCGACGACGGTGACATCATTCATCAGCCCATCGGAAGGCTGCATTGAGAGAGCGTCGGCTGAAAAATTCGGATCAGCTTCAGTGATCGCATGCATCACGCTTCCCAGCGGAAGGAAACTCAACGCGCCGCTCATGGCCCGATAGCTGCCCCGAGCCTCGAGCGCGATCTCGGCCGCATGCTGCGACCACTTCTTCTGCGGGTCGGCCGGATACCAGAGCAGGGTGTCCACATCCTGCATGGCGCTGGTATCGAAGACGCCAGGCAGCAGGTCCTCAGCCAGTTGCCGAAGCGCGTTGCCCCCTCCTCGATCCACAAAAGGAGAGCGGTTGGGCAGGCGCTTGCGATCCAGGGCCGATTCGTCGCTTCGCGCCACCAGGTTGTAACGGTAAACTGGTCCTCGCTGGCCCCAGCCCAGGTATTCGAACACCGGCGCCTGCGTCAGATAGCCGGTGAAGACGTCATGCCCGTTGCTTTTTCCCAGCATTACTCGAGCGCCACTCGCCGGCACCACGAAGTCTGGCTTGTCCGCCACCAGGCTGAATTTCAGTTCGGCCGGCTTGTTCAGGCGCCGCACCACTCGCGGCGAGCGCGTTCCGTCGATCGCGGAGGTGTAGTCACGCAGACCATTGCCGTCGAGATTGTCAATTTGCAGCTTCATGTTGAACGAGTACAGAAATCTCCGAAGGTTTCCTACAACAAGTTGGATTCCATTGCCGGCTGCGTCCGAGTTCCAACCAGCCGGACGTGCCACTCCCCGGTAACCCAGCGTGGTTACCGATGGCATTCCCCGGCATGTTGCTCGAAAAGGCCCTGGCGAAAGCAAGGTACGGAGCTGCCACGCCGGTTTTGGAAGCCAGATAAAGGATGCGCTGAAGCGTCAATAGACGGCGGCCGCGCCGGCTGGAAAATAGCTGCGATAGCACAGCACCGCCTGGGCATCATTCTCGTCAATATGGGGCAGGGCCACAAACGCCGCGCGCAACGCCATTGCAACAATCGGCTTCAAAACTTCCACTTCCTCTTCCCGCTGAAATCCAGAACCGGCCGCCTGCCCGCCTAGCCTGGTCACCGGACTCAGGCGCGGATAGAAAAAGCAAATCCGGCCTCCTGATTCTTCCTCCGCCACGAACAGGCCGGACCATTCCTGAAAGAACGATCCGCCCTCGCGGTCCACAAAGGCGACCACCTTCTGCGCCCCCGTTCCAGCCGCCGGCGCCCCTCCCAGCAGCGGCTGCGCCAGCAGCAGCGAGGTCACGGTTTTTTCTGCGACCCTTCCCAGGTTGAAGGTCACGCGTCGAACATAGTTCGGGTCATGGTTCACGTCGGCGGGATCGCCTACGTACGCGGCTGCAATTCCCGCGCCCACGTATCCCGTCTGCTGCTGGTAATCGGCGTCCACCGCCAGCATGTCGCCGGCGGAGAAATCGTCAACCGCTCCCGCGCCCAAGACGACCTCGCTGGCGGTCGATCCCGGAAGCACCGCCACTGCTCCCACAGGGGTTCCGCCGGAAGGCTGCGCATTCGCGCCGGGATCGCTGGCCAGCACATTCATGTGCTCCGACCCTGCGGCCAGTGCCATCTGCAGCTTTCCCCATTCCCGGAAATCAAATTCCACCCGAGCGTCCAGCGGGACGCGAAACTGGGCCACCGCTGTGCCTCGAGTTGACGCCCGCAAAGTTTCCGTGCTCGTCCCGCAAGAGCGCTGAAAGTGGTCAACCCACCCCAGGTCGAGCCAGGGCGCTGGAGGCGCATCCAGCTGGAAGGCGCCGTGTTTGCCGGGATCGAATATCGCAGGCGCTTCCGTCTGTCGATCCACTGGCGCAAAATACGCCCGGACTCGCCGCGTGATCGGGACCATCGCGGCACGCAGCGACCACGTGCTCATAGCGTATTCACCTCGGGAAAGAAGAACACCTTCAGAAGGGCCCTCCGTTCCAGCCGTACCGATTGTCCTTTGCCGGGGAGCGTTCCATTGCGGGGGCCGTCGCTTCCGGTTACCGCGCCTAGTTGCGGCGCCGTCCAGAAGACATTCGTTCCCAGGCCGAGGCTGGGCGTCTGCGTGAAATCCTGCTTGGAAGTCCGTGGCGGCTGGCAGATACCAATCAGCTCCATGTCCAGCGTGGCCAGGGTCCGGCCGCGGTCCACTCCGCTTTCCACCGTTCCCAAGGTATGGTGAGAAATCACGCAGTCCATGGCCATGAGCGCCCGGCTTGCCGCCTGGCCCTCGACCGTCTGGTTCGCCGCCCATTCGATATAGAACGCATCCGGCAACGGTTCCACGGGAATGACCAGTTCATTCTCGGCGACGATCACCGCCGGCCGGGTTGCGCCATTCAGTGTCACCGTGCGTTGCGGGTTCAGCGACGCCAGCCGTTCCCGCAACGCCATGTAGAAACTGTCCTTGGCAAATTGCATAAGATCAGACCTCAGACCTCGGACGTCCGACGTCAGCTTCCGCTGCTGTGCCGCAGCTGAGGTCTGAAGTCCGGGGTCCGACGCCGGTTTTACTCCACTCCCACCACCCGGTACAGGTACGCCATTCCGCCAAAATATTCGGTGCTGAAGCTCTCGATGTGAAACAGGTCGCTGCCGTACACAACTCCCATCACGCCGTCAAAGAAAACCTCGGCGGAAGCTACGTTGCGCGAACTCAGCTCCGCCATGACTGCCGCCGCGGGTACCAGAAACTCCAAACGCCGGCGCGGCCCGGTGTTGTCGGTAGCGAGGTTGCGTACCACAACAGGGGAGAGGTTGACCTCTTCGATCCCGGGATCGGTCAGCCCCAGTTGGGCGCCGGGATCGGCGCCGATTTCAAACAAGGGCAGCAGCAGCCTGATCTCCGAACCTCCGAGCGAGCGCAGCATGGCGTCCGCGGCCCGTACCAGCGCCATGCCGAAAATTCCGAACTGCAACCCGGTCTGCGACATGCTCAGCCCACTTTCTGCGCCACGTATGGCGCCAACAGAGTGCGGACCGTTT
>DATJFH010000161.1:0-13771 GCA_035495815.1 Bryobacteraceae bacterium | reverse complement strand
GTTTACCTTCGTGCTCGGCGTTGAGCCGCCTCAGGATCTGAACGAGACCCGCGAAGCGTCCCCCGCGGAGAAGGCGCCCGCCGTCCGTATCCATTCCGCCCACGAAGAAGCGCTGTCGGAGGCCGTGTCGCGCGCGCGCGCCGCCCGCGGAACCGGAGTCGGAGACCAGACCCTGGACATCATGCGCGACATGCTGTATGCCGCCCTGCGCCGCGCCCGGAGAAAGCTCAAAATCACGATCGCCGTCCTGCTGGCGGCGCTGGCCGCCGGCTCCGCCTTCGCCTATTGGAAGATCGAAACGCTGCGCGTCGAAAAGGACCGCATCGACGCTGCCATCGCGAATCTGGAAAAAGTCATCGAGACCGCCGCGCTTTCAGGCCGCGACGTCGGTTCCCTCGCCGACCGCATCGACGAATACGAAAGCCAGGGGCGCGCCCTGCAGTCGACCATGCTCTACCGCATGGGCGTCGATCACGCCGCCGACCCCGTGGAGCGCCAGATCCGCGAGCTGTTGGCGGAATTCGGCTCCGAGACCTATCGCGTCCCCACCGAGTTCAGGGACCAGGTGACCCGTTTCATCGTCAGGTACCAGGGGCCGGACCGCCCTCACATCATCGCCGCGCTGGGCCGGTCCAAACGGGAGATCCAGACGATGCGCCGCATTCTAGAAGACGCGCACATTCCTCCCGACCTGGCCTATATGGCGGTCGTGGAAAGCGCCCTCGGCAGCGGGGGTAAAAGCGGCGCCGGCGCCGCCGGTATCTGGCAGTTCACGCCGGTCACCGCCAGAAACTACGGGCTGACGGTGAACGGCGCCGTCGATGAGCGGCTCGACGTCCGCAAATCCACCCGCGCCGCCGCCAAAATGCTCCGCGAGCTGATCCTCGATTTCGGGGCCGGCAGTTCGGTCATGCTGGCGCTCGCCGCCTACAACTCCGGGCCCGCCAGGGTACGGCAGGAGATCCGCAAAGTAGCCGATCCCATCAAGCAGCGGAACTTCTGGCACCTCTACCGCGTGCACGCCCTGCCGGCAGAGACCAGGGAGTACGTCCCGAAGGTCATCGCCGCCATGATTATCGGGCGCGATCCAGGCCAGTTCGGCTTCGAGTCGTGAGGATCGAGGCTTCCGTCTACGCGCCGCCCGCGTAGATCGCGCGCTCGAATTCACCCAGCAGGCCCAGCGCATCCCGGTCGGCGAACGGCAGGTATTGCATCAGGCCCACCCCGCAGATCTGGCGCCGCGGATCGATCCAGAAATACGTATTGAACAGGCCCGCCCAGGCCAGACTGCCCTCCGACCGGCCGCCCTCGTACGCGTCCGTGTTGATGAGGAACCCCAGGCCGAATTTGTCCACATGGCCCGGATGCAGGTCCAGGTCGCTCGAACGCGCCGGGTTCACCGACTTCAGGATCCCGGCGCGCAGGCCGCCGATCTGGTTGGCCTTCATCAGCTCGACCGTTCCGGCTTCGAGGATTCGCTGCCCGTCCGGTCCAAGCCCGCCGCGCAGGATCATTTGCATGAAGCGGACATAATCGGACGCGGTCGAATAGAGGCCGCCCCCGCCGTTAAACGAGGAAGGCGGGGCCGGCTGCGTCAACGGCGTCTCGACCAGTGCGCCGTTTCGGCGCTCATAAGAACTGACCAGGCGGCCGAACTTCGCCGGCGGGAGTATGTAGCTGGTCTCGGACATGCCCAGCGGCTCCAGAATGTGTCGCTGGAAATACGCTTCTAAAGTTGTTCCCGACGCGGCTTCCACCAGCCGGCCTACCCAATCCACGTTGGTTCCATATTCCCATCGGGCGCCGGGTTCGAACACCAGCGGGGGAACGGGCTGCTCTCCGGAAACTCTGGGAGTTGCCGTGAGATACTTCAGCAGATTGGCGTCCCAGGTGTCATAAGCGAAGCCGGCGGTGTGGGACAGAAGGAGACGCAGCGTGACCGGCTTTTTCGCCGGCCGGAGAATCGGCTTGTCCGACCGGTCGAAGCCTGCGAGGACTTTGAGCCCGGCCAGCCTCGGCAGATGCTTCGCCACCGGCTCGTCGAGCGCCAGCGTTCGCTTCTCCACCAGTTGCATGGCGGCGGTGGAGGTGATGGCTTTGGTCATGGAAGCGATGCGGAATATGGCGTCCGCCGTCAGATCCGATTTGGCGGACGCTTCCCGTTTGCCGTAAGCCCCGGTGAAAAGCGTCTTGCCGGCGGTGGCTGCCATGAATACCGCGGCCGGAATGTTTCTCCTAGCCACGCCGGCGCGCAGCGCCTCGTCGAGCCCGGAGGAGCCCCGCAGCCCCCCGGCTCGAGCGACGAGAGCCAGCGCCAGACGCCCGAAGTCTCTGCGATTGATGGCCGCCATATTCGTCTTTGATACCACGAAACCGGGCTACTTCACCGCTCGGGGAACGGCCTCGCCTGCAGCGCTTCGAGCGCCGCCGGGTTCTCACGGCGCAGACGGAGCGAAATCTCCTTTTCGGCGCCGGCCCGCTTTTCGTCGCCGAGCCGGAAATAGATTCGCGAGAGAAGCAGGTGCGGCTCCGGACTCTTCGCGTCGAGCTTCGCGGCTTCGTCCAGCTCGGCGATCGCCTCCGGCCACTTCTCCAGGTGCATGTAGGCCTTGGCCAGCGAGACGCGCGCCGCCATGTAATCTGCCCGGTTCTTTATGGCTTTTCGCAGGTAGGGAAGCGCCTGCTCGTCGCGGCCCTCGGCCACCAGCAGATCGCCGTACAAAAAGAACGGCTCCTCGTAGCGGGGATCGGCGGCCATGGCCTTCTTCAGATATTTGCCCGATTCTTCGGCCTGCCCGGCGAGCTGCAGATGAAACGCGTACTCGAAGTTGGCTCGCGCCGAATCTGGAAAGCGAGCCGCCGCCAGCCGCGCTACCTCCTGGCCGGATTTGAAATCGCGCGCGTTCTGATACGCGTGTATGGCCAGAAAGTACAGATTGGCGTCGTCCGGCCGGGTCTGGAGCGCGCGCCGCGCCAGGTCGGCCGCCTCGCGGAAATAGCGGCCCTGCTCGTATTCCACGATCATGATCTGCATCAACCGCGGATTCGCCGGCTGGACGGCCAGAGCCGCGCGCCACGCCCGCAGCGCGTCCTCCCGCCGTCCCAGGTTGGATAGCGCCTGTCCCAGCAGGTACCGCGTGTTGAAATCGCGCGGATCCACGCGGGCTGCCTGTTCGAGCAGCGGCGCCGCCTCGTCATATTTGCCCTGCTGCGATTTCAGATAGCCCAGATTGAACAGGGCGGGGAAGAAGCCCGGCGACGCCGCCAGCGCCTCTCGCCACAGCTTCTCGGCTTCTTCAAAGCGTTTCTGCTGCGCCAGCGTCTGCGCCCGGCCCGACAATTCCGCCGGATCCTGCGGAGCCAGCAGCAGAAACAGGACGACGCTCAGAATCGCGCTCACGGCGCCGTTCCTTCCACCAGCGTGACCGTCCGGTCCGCCGGCGAGCCCGGGAACTTCTCCACCGCGCCGCTTGGCCAGCGCACCGTGATGCCGTCCACGCTCACCGCCGAGCCTAGTCCGAAGTGGAGTCTTGAATCGTTATGCGAGAGAAAGCTCGACTGGCTCAGCAGCGCTTCCATCTGCCTGCCGATGGTCACCGCTGCCCCGACCGCGCCGCGATTCGAGCGCGTGCCCTGCAGCTTCACCTTGATCCAGTGATTCCGGCTGGTCAAGGTATTCCGCAGCAGCGACGGTGGCTCGCCCATGTTCATGATCAGCACGTCCATCGCGCCGTCATTGTCGAAATCGCCGAAGGCCGCCCCCCGGCTCGACAGCCGTTGCGCCACGCCCGGACCGGCCATCGCGCTCACGTCCTCGAACCGGCCGTTCCCCAGGTTGCGGTAAACCAGCCGGGGATTGAGATACTGTTCGTCTCCGGCGCGTCCTTGCAGCTCCGGATACACGTGGCCGTTGACCTGAAAGATGTCCTTCAGCCCGTCATTGTCGAAATCGGCCAGCCCGATCCCCCATCCCACATACTGTGAATTGACGGCCAGCCCGGCGCGCAACACGACGTCCTCGAAAATGCCTCGTCCCAGGTTTCGGTACACGTTCGGATAGTCTCCCGCGAAGTTGGTCTTGAGCAGATCGATCTGGCCGTCGTTGTCGAAATCGCCCGCGGCCACGCCCATGCCGCCCTGCTCCGCGCCGTTCTCGTTGAAGGCCACGCCGGCTTCCGTGGCCACCTCGGTAAACGTGCCGTCTTGGTTGTTGCGATACAGAAGGCTGGGCGTCGAATCGCAGGCGATGTAGATGTCCGGCCAGCCGTCCCCGTTGAGATCCGCCGTCACCGTCGTAAAGGCATAGAATCCCTGCCCGTTGCGCATACCCGATGCCGCGCTCACGTCCTCGAACGTCCCGTCGCCGCGGTTGTGATAGAGCGTGACGCTTCCGAAGGGCAAGCCCCGCGGGCCGCAGAACACGGGCATGCCCTTCCATTCGCAGGTAGGTCCCGAACCCGGCGGCGGAGTCTTGGCCGGATCGAAGCGCTGGTAGCTGGCGACCACGAGATCGAGATGGCCGTCGCGGTCGTAGTCGAGGAAGGAGCAGCCCGTATTCCAGTCGCCCGCGCCCGCCACGCCGGCGCGAGCCGTCACGTCCTCGAAGGCGCCCTTGCCCGAGTTGCGGTAGAGCACATTCGGTCCCCAGTAAGTGACGTAGAAGTCGTCGAATCCGTCATTGTCGAAGTCCGCGACGCAGACTCCGCTGCCCCAACCCGAGCGGGCGACACCCGCGGCCCGGCTGGTGTCGATGAATTTCCCGCCACCCGCATTGCGGTAAAGATGATTGGTCGGCGCCTGCCCTCTTGGCAAGTCCTGAAAACTCGAACCGTTGACCAGGAACACATCCTGGAAACCGTCGTTATCGTAGTCGAGAAAGGCTACGCCCGATCCGTTGGCTTCGAGGATGTACTGTTTTTTTCGCTCGTCACCATAGGTGAACTTCATGTGAAGCCCCATGGCGCGCGCGACGTCGGTGAACCGCACTGGGAAGGGTTTGCCGGAGGGCGCAGAGCGGGGGACGGGAGGCGCGTTTCGAGTCGCCGGACCCTGGGCCAGGGCCAGCGCTCCCAGCACGGCGGCGGGAATCCAAAGCAGCTTCAATCTAACAGTTTATCCAGCCGGGGGGACGATCCACCGCAGCAGGAGTTGGCCTGGTGCGCCTGATTCGCGGCCGGTACCTGATCTCTACGGGTGCGTGCGTGTCCACCCTGGTATAGTAATCGTCATACCCTCGGGGGTTCCAGTTCATTTTTCAGGAGTTGACGATCATGACCAGGTTTGTCCTGTTGGCCTCGCTTGCCGCGGCCACTGTCTGCTTTGGCCAGTTTGACACGGCCACCGTGCTCGGAACCATCCAGGATCCGAGCGGCGCCGCCATTGTGGGCGGTAAGATCACTCTGGAAAACGTCAACACCGGCCTGCCCATCGTGTCCCGCACCAATGACGCCGGCAGCTTCGAATTCATCAACGTCTCGATCGGAACCTACCGGGTCCGCGCCGAATCGAGCGGATTCAAGACTTCGGTCACCGACGCTTTCACCGTCGCCGTCAGCGCGCGCCAGCGGGTCGACGTCACGCTGTCGGTCGGCGAGATGACCCAGACTGTCTCGGTCAAGGACGCGGCCGCGACACTTGAAACCGATTCGAGCGACCGCGGCCAGGTCATCAACAACCTCACTATCGTCAATCTGCCGCTCAACGGACGCTCCTACGCCGACCTCGCGCTGCTCGCGCCCGGCGTTCGAAAGTCCTTTCTGGCCATGGATCAGAGCAGCAGCAACTATCGCGACGCATCGTTCAACGTCAACGGGCTGCGCAGCGCGCTGAACAATTTCCAGGTGGATGGCGTGGATAACAACACCTACGCCACCAGCAATCAGGGTTATTCGAACCAGGCCGTGCAGTTGAGCCCGGACGCGGTATCGGAATTCAAAGTCCAGACCAACAACTTCAGCGCCGAATACGGACGCGCCGGCGGAGCCATAATCAACGTCTCGGTCCGTAGCGGAACCAACGACTTTCACGGCGCAGCCTGGGATTACCTGCGCAACACCAGGCTGAATGCGGTCGGCTTCTTCAAGCCGGCGCTCGGCAAGCCGGTTTTCCAGCAGAACCAGTTCGGCGGCGCCCTGGGCGGCCGCATCATCAAGAACAAGACGTTCTTCTTCGCCGACTACGAAGGTTTGCGGCGCACCACCCGGTCCCTCTCTTTCCAGACCATCCCCACGCTCGAACAGAGGAATGGAATTTTCAAGACGGCCTCCGGCGCCGCCATGCCGGTCAGGAATCCATACACAGGCGTGATCTATTCCGACGGAGTCGTTCCCAAATCCGAGATCACGCCGTTTGCTCAGAAGGTGTTCAGCCAGCTGGTCGCGCCGACGACCGCCGCCTTTGCCAACAATTACCAGGCGCTGCCGCGTATTCCCAGCGTCGACAACAAAGGCGACGTTCGGCTCGACCACTACTTCAACAGCAAGCTCACGGGCTTCTTCCGCTACACACAGCGCGAGTTCAACCAGACCGAC
Source organism: Bryobacteraceae bacterium (assembly GCA_035495815.1). Classification (GTDB taxonomy): domain Bacteria; phylum Acidobacteriota; class Terriglobia; order Bryobacterales; family Bryobacteraceae; genus DATJFH01. The sequence goes on along the minus strand of DATJFH010000161.1, from coordinate 7,241 downwards.
ACGCCGGTGATTCCGCTTCCCGTCGGCAGCAGCGACAGCAACGGGAACGTCAACATCGTGAACAAGCAGGGCGCCGGCGGCCTCACCTACACGATGAGCCCCACCTCCCTGATCGAATTCCGGCTGGGGATCACCAGGAGCATTGGAGGCAAATGGCCGGTCCAGATCGGTCTGCCCAATATGCAGGACGGCTACGGCATTCCCGGGCTGCCCACCGACCCCGAGCTCACCGGCGGCCTCAACACGCAGTCCATTAGCGGATACGCCGGCCTGGGACGGCGCAGCAGCACCCCGCAATTCCAGAATCCGCTGGTGATCGATCCCAAGGTGAATTATTCCAAGGTCTTCACGCGCCACACCCTCAAACTCGGCTGGGAGTTTCAGACCATCCACACCGAGGTCCTCGACTTCAGCCCTCAGTATGGTCAGGACAGCTACAGCGGCCAGTTCAGCGCCGCTCCCGGCGCCGCCGCCAATAACATTTACAACATCGCCGACTTCCTCTTCGGCGCCCGCAGCGCATACGAGCTGACCAACACCTTCGTCGCGCAGTACCGGCAGCGGATGAGTTTCTACTATCTGCAGGACGACTGGAGGGTCAACAGCAAGCTGACTCTGAATCTGGGCGTTCGCTACGAATACGGCACGCCGCAGTTCGAGGACGGCAACCACCTGGCCAACTTCGATCCCATTCAAAAGAAGCTGGTGCAGGCAGCCGACGGCGACATGCTGCAGCGCTCGCTCGTGAATCCCGACAAGAATAACTGGGGTCCGCGCGTCGGACTGGCCTATCGCGTCACGCCCAGGACCGTGATTCGCTCCGGATACGGCGTCAGTTATATCCATTTCAACCGGCTGGGCGGCGAGAACCTGCTGGTGTACAATCCACCCTTCGTGATCGATGTGGCCATCACCAATCCCGATCCGTCGCGCGCGGCCACCTGCGCTCCGGGCGTAGCATCCACAGGCTGTTTCCGGCCGACCGCGCTAGGATATACCGCAAACCAGATCAACCCGGCGACCTTCGACATCTCCAACACGCAGCTGCGCTACATCCCCACCGATCTGCGCAGCGGGTATGTGCAGAGCTGGCACTTCACCGTCCAGCGGGAGTTGAGCCGGGACCTGGTGCTGGACCTGGCGTACGTCGGAAACCGCGGCGTCAAGCTGATGATTCTCGGCGACGCCAACCAGGCCCGGCCTCAGGGCATTAACGAGAATACGGCGCTGAACGCCAGGCGGCCGTATCAGGGTTTCGCCGGAATCGAGGAAGCGTGGGGCGCGGGATTCTCCGACTACAATTCGCTGCAGGTCAAACTCGAGAAGAAGTACACGTCGGGACTCTACCTGCTGAATTCGTTCACCTGGTCGAAAGCTTTGGACAACGCAGCCGGCCACCTCGAGACAGCCAACGGCGACAACTCGCGGGTCAACTATTACGACCTCAGGAACGAAAAAGGCCTCGGCAGCTACAATCAGCCATTCAGCAACACCACCACCGTGGTCTGGGATCTGCCGTACGGCAAGGGCCGCAGGTTCGGATCGAACGCGAATCCGCTGGTCTCGGCCGTCATCGGAAACTGGCGGGCCTCGTTCATCAACACCATGAGCAGCGGGCTGCCGGTGAACCTGACCTACGGCCCGGCCTCGCGCTTTACGGTGAGCTCGCTGCCCAGCTACCGGCCGAACCTGAACGGCGATCCGATGGCGCCGGAGAGCCAGCGCAACATCGACAATTACTTCGACAAGAACAATGTCGTGGTGATCGGCGATCCGGAGCATCCCAATCCCTTCGGAAACGCCGGCCGCAACGTCGCCCGCAGCTATGCGCTCTACCAGACGGATCTGGGCCTGCACAAGGATTTTCCGTTGTGGAAGGAAACCCGGAAGCTCGAGTTCCGCTCCGAGTTTTTCAACCTATTCAACAAGACGAATTTCCAGGGGCCGAACTCCACCCGCAGCTCGGCGGCGTTCGGAACCATCCGCAGCGCCTTCCCCGCCCGCATCATTCAGTTCGCTCTGAAGCTGGTCTTCTGATGGATTGACGTAGTCTTAAAGTGATCCAGCCATCCGCCATCTTGGACCTGTGAGGAGGAATGCCGGCAACCGACGCCCCTTTCCCCGCGCCCATTCTGGCTCGCGCGGACGCAGAACTCTGCGATAAACATTTCCATCGGAGCTTGACTTTCGTCCACTGTGGATTTGACTCCCGTATCCCGGAACCTGTATCCTGCATCCGTGAAATCACTGCTATGGATTGTGTTTGCGGGGTTAGCGCTGGCTCAGCCGGCGCTGCGGAATCCGTTCGGCAACGACCCCCAGGCGGCCGAAGCAGGACGCGGCACGTTTCGCATCTACTGCTCTCCGTGCCACGGCATCAAAGCGGAAGGCGGCCGCGGTCCGGACCTGACGCGAGGCGTCTATTCCGCCGGCGAAACCGATGCGGCGATCTTCGGCGTAATCTCGAATGGCGTCGCCGGCACGGAGATGCCCGCCTTTTCCACCCCGCTCGGCGACGAAGGCGTCTGGCGAATGGTCTCTTATCTGCGCTCCGCTACGCGGCGCAACACCGAGCAGGCGCCCGGCGACGCCGCATCCGGTGAGAAGCTCTTTTGGGGCAAGGGTGGCTGTGGCGCCTGCCATCGTGTGGGAGTTCGCGGCGGACGCATGGGGCCCGATCTCACCCGCGCCGGCCGCACGCGCAGCCTCCAATACCTGCGCGACTCGGTCACTTCACCTGACGCCGACCTGACTCCGGGCTTCAATACGATCACCGTCGTCACCCGCGACGGGAAGAAGATCGTCGGTGTTCAGCGCGGCTTCGACAACTTCTCCGCCCAACTCATGGACGTCCAGGAAAACTACTACTCGTTCATGAAGAGCGACGTGACATCGGTGAAACGCGAATTCCGCTCTTTGATGCCGAACCGCTACGCGAAAATGTTCGCCCGGGCGGAGCTGGACGATCTGGTGGCGTACCTGACGACGCTTGGCGTCCGCTAGTATCGCAGCAGCGGCTTCACTCGCGCGGCAATTTTCTCCGGGTCACCTTCACGCAGACACCAGGGATTGAAAATGACGATGCCCGAACGAGCCTGTGAAGCATCGGCGTGAACGCTTGGATTGCCGCGCTCGAGCTCGATGCATAACTCCATAGCCGTGCGTGGGATATCCCTCGAAAGTTGAAGCTCTACCTTTGGAACCAGCCCCGTAGTCATCTGGATGCGGGCATGATCCACCCCGGCGAGCGCGGTGTACAAGCGCTGGACCAGGGATTGAAGCCGCCTCGTCCGGCTCTCATCGGATTCCGCGGCGAAACGGCGCAGCGCAACCAGAAGTCCGATGACGGTTTCCTTACCTACTTTGCAGGGACGTCCGATTCCGTGATGCGGAGCCCCGCTGAGGCGGTTCTTGTCAATGATTGACCGGGGCGGATCCCATTGCTCCCAATAAATGTCAAGATCCAGATTCTGCAGCAATGCGGACATGATCAGGTCCCGCTTGCCGGCAAGAATTCCCGACCCCTGTGGACCGCCTATGGCCTTGCCTCCGCTGAAGGTCACCAAATCCGCCCCTTCCGAGAGAAAATGCCGCAGGTTGGAGACCGGAGGCAGCTGCCCGGCCGCATCCACCAGCACGGGAATACCGGCATGGTGCGCCACCCGCACGACGTCCGGCAGCGGCGGCTGGGACCGCTGGCCGGCGACATAGCAGATGGCCGCTGTTTTCTGGCTGATGGCGTCCTCGATCTCCCAGGGCTCGGCGTCCCGCACTCCCGCGCCGGCATAACGGTCCGGCAAGCCGACCTCCACGATGAGGGCGCCCGCGGTCCGCACCGCGTGATCGTAGAAGTTCCGCTGGCTGCGGACCATGATCACTTCCATCTTCGTGTCGCGCGTGTCCGGCAGCCGGCTCATTTTGCCCGGCGCGAGTCCGGCCATGCAGGCGGCCGTCCCCAGCAGGAGCCCGGCCGCCGCGCCGGAAGTGACGATACCGGCCTCCGCGCCCGTAATCTCGGAGATCACCTTGCTGGCGCCGGCCTGCAATTCCGCCATCTCGACGCAGTAGCTTGCCGCCTCCGCCATCGCCGCCGAGACCTCGGCGTCGAGGAAGCCCCCCGAAAGCCGCGTGGACGGGCCCTTGGCATTGATAATCGTGCGGACTCCGAATTGGTCGTAAATGCTCATGTTCCCGCCTTTGTTTTAACAGCCTACCGCAAAACCGGGCCGGAGCAGATAGCGGAATCAGAAACACGCCGTACTATCCTGAATACAGATGGACTCGCCCTGGCTGCTGACTATCGCGATAATCACGATCGTGGCGCAGGCGTTCACGATTTTCCTGGCGCTGTTCGAGCCCGCGCTCCCTTACAAAATCAAGCACGGCATTTCGTATCCTCTGGATTCGGACGACTACCTGCGGCTCTTGTCGATGCTCGCCGACGCATCGGTCTGGCGGAACACGAAAATCGAGGCGCTGACGAACGGCGAGGTTTTCTACGAAGCCGAGCTGCAGGCAATCCGCGGCGCGCAGAGAAGCATCACTCTCGAAGCTTACATCTTCCAAAGAGGCAGGGTGGCGGATCAGTTCGTCGCGGCGCTGGCGGAGCGCGCGCGGGCCGGAGTCAAAGTAAACCTTGTCCTCGACGCCATCGGAAGCTTCACTACCTGGAACAGCTACTTGAAGGGACTGCGCGAAGCCGGCGCCGGCGTGGGCTGGTATCACGGATTTCGATGGTACTCGCTCCCGCGCATGAACCACCGGACGCATCGCGAAATTCTGGTGATTGACTGCCGGATCGGTTTTGTCGGCGGGGCGGGATTCGCCGACCATTGGCGCTATGGCTCGGGCCGGCGGCCGCCTTGGCGCGACACGATGTTCCGGGTGGAAGGCGAGGCGGTAACGGGTCTGCAGTCCACGTTCCTTGAAAACTGGCTCGAATCGGCGGGCGAGCTTTTGATCGAACCCGAGTACTTCGGTTCGATCCAATGCGAAGGACAGAAGCCGGTCCTGGTGGTGGACAGCAGTCCGTCATCCGGGGAATCGACCCGCGCGCGGATGCTGTATCAGACGCTCATGGCGTCGGCCAGACAAAGCCTGGATATTACGACTCCCTACTTCCTGCCGGACAAAGGAGTGCGGTCCGAGCTGATCCGGGCGTTGGAGAGAGGAGTACGGGTTCGCATTATTGCGCCGGGCAAGAACAGCGACCACGTGCTCACGCGCCGCTCGAGCCGCCGTCTCTACGGTTCGCTGCTGAAAGCGGGCGCGGAAGTATACGAATACCAGCCGACGATGATTCACACCAAGTCGCTGGTGGTGGACGGCTTGTGGAGTGTCGTCGGCTCCACCAACTTCGATCATCGCTCGTTCGGAATCAACGACGAAGTCAATGTCGCAACCTGCGACACGGTCTTGGCGGAGCGGCTGAGTCAGGATTTCGCTCAGGACCTCGCGCTGAGCCGCCTGATCACGTACCAGGATTGGCTTGCACGGCCCTGGCTGGAACGGCTGCACGAGGCGCTGGGCTGGGTGCTGGAGCGGCAGCAATAGCGGGGCGCCCTACTTCCCCTTGAGGCCGAAACAGTACACCTGTGATTCGTAGTCGACGCTGAAAACACGACCTTCCGCAATGGCCAGCCCGCTGAAGTGGACCCAGCTCCCGATGGCGGAGCCGCTGTTGTAAAGCTCCTGTCCGGTGCGTCCGTCGAGAGCGTAGAGAACAGCGGGCTGTGTATTCTGGAGGCGCGCCGGCTTGCCGCCCCGCTGATTCACGTTTTCACCGGTGGCCAGCGCGAAAACAACTCCATTGGCCACGGCTACCGGATCCGGCGCCTTGAGGTTCCGCGAGATCCAGGCCGGGACGAGCATCGGTTTTTCCGTCCGCGCATCGGCCGCGACCTTGAACGCCATGACGCTACCGTCGGAAGCAGGGCCGTGCGACACCGGGAATTCGGGAGCCGAGCGGGATGGGGGGCCGTACATCGGGACGTAAATCCAGGTATCCCCCTGCTCGTCGCGCCACATGGAGAGACCGCCCCAGATGCCGTGTGACGTGCTGGAGTTGGCGTCATTGCCAAGCTTGCCGGCGGAGAAAAGCGGCGTCTGATGGTCCTTGCTTCCCAAAGAGGCTGCGTCGAGCAGGTACAGGACGCCTTCCTTGGCTCCGCTGGCGAGCAGGTGGTAATTCCTCCAGGCGAACCAGACCGGGCTGGCGCCGCCGAAATCGAGGTCGCGTCGGTGCAGTTCGCGCCAGTTCAACGGCGTGAAGTAGTCGGCCAGAGACAGGCTCCGCAACGACACGGCAACCACGCTGTTGGAGTAGTCCCCCGCGATAGGATCGAATGGACCATCGGCGGTGGAGCCGTACGCCCTGCCATCGGTTCCGATGACAGGGCCTCCGCGGCCCCAGATTCCTCCCGTGTTGGTGTTCGAGAGTAGCATCTGGCGAACCACCGTGTGATGCGGGTCGCGGATGTCCATCGAGTAAAAACCGGCGAGCGCCCCACCGCAGCCCTGGGCCAGCACGGTGTAGATGGTATCTCCCGCCAGGTTCAAGCTCCAGCTCTTGGCGAACGACGCGACGAACTGGACCGGCCCGAATCGCGTCTTCCCGCTGCCCGAATCGAGGCCATACAGCGCTCCGTCCTCGGCCAGGACGTAGAGAATACCCGTCCGCCCGTCGAAGACGGGCGTTGCGTTGATGCCGTTCGGGCAGTAGACGGAGCCCTGCAGCCTGATGTTATTCGGCAGCGCATAGCTTATGAACTTTCGCGTCCAGAGGACGCTGCCGTCACCGGTATCGAGCGCAAAGACCGTACCCTGATTGCCTGCCACATAAACGACGTTGCGAACACCACGGCTGGTGGAAACTCCGGCCGCTACGATAGGAGCCGTCAATGAAGCGAGCTGGAAGGCCGTGTTCTCGAGTTTCGTCCGCCACTTCAGCTCGAGGTTGCCGATGTTGGCGGCCGTGAGGATTCGCTCGCTCGAAGCCCATCCCGTGCGCTGTGGATCGTGGCCGAACGTAGGCCAGTCGCCGGCGCCGGCGGCGTGACGGAGCAACAGACCGAGACACAATACAGCGGTGAATTGCAGCATGTCAGGTTTTCGGTTTCAACTGCAGCGGACTCGAGACGGCAACTTTCCTGCGGGTTCCCCGGATGAACTCTTTGCCTATCTCTTCGATCTCGCTCCGGCGCATTGCCTCGAATTCGGCTTTGGTGAGCTCCTTCCCACGC
>DATJFH010000160.1:0-10221 GCA_035495815.1 Bryobacteraceae bacterium | reverse complement strand
CGGAGATAGGCCAGCCGTTCGGTGGGATCATACGCGCCGTTATTCGTCCGGTGGCAATCGGTCCATTCGTTGTCCCCGGGAAGATAGACGACGCCATTCGCGTAGCTGTTGAAAAGCGCCAGATTCGCCGTGTAGATGTTGGCCATTCCAGCCGGGTCTTTGGGGTTGCCGCCAACGCACCAGGTGTCGCCGGCCTTGATATCCCCCATGTGGACGGTAAACGCCACTTTGTTGTGGGCATTGATGTCCGCGATGAGTGCGTTGTATTCAAGCGAGGGGTATACCTGGAACTTGCTGTTGCCGGTACCGATGGTCGGCGCATACGGCACATCGCCTACCAGCGCAATATCGAATTGATTGTTTCGGTCTGTCTGGGCAAACAGACTGCCCGCAGCCAAAACGAATACGGCTATCGCGCCCCCTAAAGCCAGGCGTCTGGCGGTTAAATTGGCGGCATCTGCGCCAAGAAAAAAATTCCTGTTCCGTTTCACGCTATCTCGTCTCCTTTAAGCTCGATCTAAGGCTAAGGGGGGGTATTGCCCGTACCAAAAGAAGATACCCCGATCCCAAAGGATTAGACAATAGTACTAGAAATACTGATAACGCTAAAGAACTGCCTTGATTTCTATCGGTTACGGAAATTTTACAGGATTCTAGGGCGATTCGAGACTTTGCCTTGGGTGCAAATAATGACCCTGATAGGCAACCACTTATGCCGGATTTGTAAAGATGAGACTGTCGCGCACGAGACTGCCGAATTGCGTCGGCGTCAGCCCTTCCGCCAGCAGCGGATGGTTGTGCCAGCTCCAGGCAGTCCAGCCGATTTCGAGAGAATCGAAGTAATCCCGCAGCTTCCGGCCCCACTTGAGGTCGCCGTCGCTGCCGCCCCATTCCGCGGCGAAGACGGGGACCTCCGCCGCCAGCTTCCCAAAAGCGCCTGCCCAATCCGCGCCCTTATTGCGGTAAACGTGAGTCGAGTAGACGAGATTGGGGATGTCCATCGGCATTCCCCGTAGATCGTAACCCCAGTTCACGCCGGAGACGAAAATCAGCGCGCCCGGATGCGCGTCGCGGATGGCGCCGATAAGCGCTCGCGCCCAGGGTTGCCACTCGCGCATGCCGACCCGATACCGGTCCGGCGGGTGCGTGGTTCCGTCCTCCCGGTTCAGCGGAAAGGGATCATCGGGCAGACGGTCGTGCGGTTCGTTGAAGATGTCGTACAGCACCGCCGGCTCCTCCCGGTACCGCTCCGCCAGGACGCTCCAGACCTCGATGGATTGCCGGTCAGGCAGCGGCGCGACCAGATTCCTGTCCCCTCCGTATACGCGCTCGGCGTCGAGCCATTGCAGGTCGAGCAGCGTATAAGCGCCGAAACCGGATGCCCACAGAATCACCTGATCGAGCGACGCGCGATAGGCGTCCGCCGGCCAGCCGCCGCGCCCGTGCAAGACCCAGTCCTGATTGAAGGGGAGGCGAATGATGTTGGCCCCCCAGTCGGTGACGATCGTGCCCACTTCCGCCTGAGAGATTCCGGCAGTCGCCAGGAAGCCGTGTTTGCCGGGCTCGGAGTATTCGAGACCCGACCGGTTCAAGCCCCGAAGCAGGACCGGCTCACCCGTGCCGGCCCGGACAATGCGATTTCCCGCCGTCGCCAGCCCCGGCAGGCCGCCGGAAAGCTCACACCCCATTGTCCGATTGTAGCAACGGGGTGATGGCCGGCCCGCTTTTTGCCGATCTATGCCCAATCGACTACAAATTACAGGACGAATCCGACGAGCGCCAAGAGAATGAAGCCGGGAAGGATACCGGCTTCTCTTACAAGCACTTCTTGTACGGCGCGGTGACCTTTGCCAGCCTGCTGGCGGCGCTGTTCAAAGTAGGCGTTTTCGGAGATTCGGTCAGTCCGCCGATGGCGTTCGTGTTCGCCATCTTTTATCTCGCCTTCATGGCCTGGGCTATTGGACAGCTGTACAAGATACATACCGCGAAAGAGCAGCCGGCTGCGCCCTTTTCGGCGGACGTCTCCATGGCCGGCGAAGAGATGCCGGGCGAAGAGACGCTGTTGGCCGCCGAGACCTATGTCGGCATGGGCGAGGATCTGGATACGGTTTGCCTGTTCGTCAACCCGAAGTATCGCGATTGGGATGCTTCCCGGAAGCTCGCCTATAAGCAGGGGTTGAGAACCCTGTTGAATGAACGCCGGGAGAGGCTGCCCGGAGCCTGATCCGTCCGGCCGCCGCTGATTTGTGCGCCTGCATTTCCGCGATTCGTGTTTGCAGAACCTGCACCGGGCTTGGGGCTGTCCAAACAAAACATGCGAAACTGGAAGCATGGAAGAAAAGCCTCTGGCCAGCGGCCCCGCCGACCTGTTCGCGCGCATCGACGAAGCGGGTTTCGAACAGAGCGTGCTCTCCGAAGGCATCGTCACCACGACTCTGGGAGCCGCGATCAACTGGGCGCGGAAAAATTCGATCTGGCCGATGTCGTTCGGCCTGGCCTGCTGCGCCATCGAAATGATGTCCATGTCCGCCTCGCGCTTCGACATCGCGCGCTTCGGCGCCGAAGTGTTCCGCGGTTCTCCCCGCCAGTCGGACCTGATGATCATCGCCGGACGCGTCAGCAACAAAATGGCTCCGGTGATCCGGCATCTCTATCAGCAGATGCCCGAACCCAAATGGGTCATCTCCATGGGCGCCTGCGCGACGTCCACCGGCGTGTTCAACAATTACGCGCTGATTCCGGTAAACCAGGTGATTCCCGTCGATGTCTACGTCCCCGGCTGCCCGCCCAGGCCGGAGCAGTTGATATACGCCATCATGCTGTTGCAGGAGAAGATCCAGAGGGAGACGGGGACGCTGAAAGCGGTTTTGTCCTAGCCGCCGCCGGCGCGTCCGCAAGCCACGCCTTGATTTTGGGAACGGCCTCGAGCGCCGCAATTTCCCCCGCCTGAACCAGTTTCTCGGCGCTGCCGAACGCGTCCCATTCCATTCCCGTCACGTCCGGCGCGATCACCAGGTCCGACTGCTCCCGCCAGTGTTGCTCCGCGTGCGTCTGCATGATCTGGAAGCAGCGGTTGATGACCTGGAACATGTTGCTGGCGACGGGACCTTCCGCCTGCTGCATGGGCAGGTGGACCGAGATGACCCGTGTCGCCCCCAGCATGCGAAGCAGCGGGGACGGCACTTCCATGGACATGGCGCCGTCCACCAGCAGCCTGCCTTCGTAACCCAGCGGCTGAAACAGGCCCGGGTAGGAGCAACTGGCCCGGATCGCCATCAGGACGTCACCGGAATCGTGGAAGAGCACGGGGTTGCCCGTGGCCAGGTCGGTGGCCACCACACCCAGCGGAATCTTCATGTCCTCGAAGCGGAAGCTCTTGAGCAGCTTTTGCAGGAACTGGTTCATGCGCTCGCTGCCGACCAGACCCATTTTGGAGATGCTCCAGCGGGCCACGTCTCCGAATCGCATGCTGGCGCCGATGCGTCCAATCTCTTCCGGCGTACTGCCGGAGGCATACGCCGCGGCGACCATGGAACCCGCGCTGACCCCCGCGATGTAGTGGATCGGAATCTGGTATTGCTCGAAGACCTTCAGCACGCCTACATGCGCGATGCCTCTCGCGAACCCGCCGCCGAGGGCGAGACCGATTCTGGGAGCTGGGCTGAGTACCGGTGGGGGGGGCTCGTAGCGGCGCTGGAACGCCCGGTACCAACGGCTGAGAAACCATCCATGATCAGCGGTCGATGCCATCCTGCGCCGTCCGGTTCAAATGGTCTACCATAACCTTCGATGCGTCCTCTTGCATTTACGTTGCCCCTCACCGCACTGCTGCTGCTCGCGCCCTGTCCTACCGCAACAGCGCAGCGCGACCTCTCCGGGGCGGCCGAAATCACGTTGCAACTGGAAAAACTCAACGTGCTCGGAAGCGTACTCATGATAGCAGCCCATCCGGATGATGAGAATACGGCTTTGCTCACGTATTTTGCCCGAGGCCGGAAAGCCCGGACCGCTTATCTTTCGGCTACCCGCGGCGAAGGAGGCCAGAACCTGCTCGGTCCGGAGCAGGGCGACCTGCTCGGTGTCATTCGGACACAAGAGCTGCTGGCGGCGCGCCGGATCGACGGAGCGCAACAATTTTTCACCCGGGCCGTCGATTTCGGATTCACCAAGACCGTGGACGAAACCCTGTCGAAATGGGGGCGCGACCGGATTCTTTCGGACATGGTGTGGACCATCCGGCATTATCGTCCGGACGTGATTATCCTGCAGTTCTCCGGCACCTCCCGGGACGGCCACGGCCAGCACCAGGCGTCCGCCATCCTGGGCAAGGAGGCCTACTTCGCCGCCGCCGATAAAAGCCGCTTCCCGGAACAGCAGATGACGCCCTGGAAGGCCAAGCGGCTGCTGCATAACGTGCGGCTCTTTTCGCGCGGACGGGAGCAGACGCCGCCCCCGTCTCCAGGACAGATCGAGATCGATACGGGCGCATTCAACCCCGTGCTGGGCCGGTCCTACAGCGAGATTGCCGGCATCAGCCGCAGCCAGCACCGCAGCCAGGCAATGGGCGCGGCCGAGCGGCGGGGGCCGTACAAGAGTTATCTGACCACGGTGGCCGGCGATCCGGTTTCGGCCGACGTTTTCGACGGCGTCGATACCACCTGGAACCGCCTGCCAGGCGGCGCGGCGATCGGCTCGATTCTGGCCGAAGCCGCGCGCGCCTTCTCGCCCCTCGATCCCTCCCGGACGATTCCGCTGCTGCTGAAAGCGCGCCCGCTGATCGCCCGGATCGCCGCCTCGCCCGGCCAGCCCTGGGCCGCCGTGAAGTTGAAGGAGCTCGATGAGACTGTCGCCGCCTGCGCCGGTCTCTGGCTGGACGTCACTTCGGACCGGCCCACCGCCATACCCGGGTCGAGCCTGCAGGTGACTCTCACCGCCATCAACCGCTCGCAGTTTCCGCTGTCCTGGCTCGGTCCTGCCACGCCACTCGAATACAACCAGGTCAGGACGCGCAGCCTGCCCATCACGGTTCCGGCGGACCGCCCCTATTCGCAGCCCTTCTGGCTGGCCAAAGCCAAGACGGGCAGCTCTTACACCATCGACCGCCAGGAAATGCGCGACAAGCCGGACAGCCCGCCTTTTTATCTGGCCACCTTCGAGATCCAGGCCGGAACCGAGCGCATCGAGCTCCAGCGCCCGCTTCATTACCGCTACGTCGAGCCGGACCGCGGCGAGTTGACCCGTCCCGTCCAGATCGTGCCGCCGGTGGCCGTGAGCCTGTCCGATAACGTGCTCGTTTTTCCGAACGGCAAAGCCCAGCGCGTGCTGGCGACGGTGAAAGCCAACATCGGAAAAACCTCCGGCGAGCTGCGCCTTGAAGTGGGCCAGGGATGGAAAGTCGAACCGGCGGCGCGGACCTTCCATCTCGGCGACGCAGGCGAGCAGGCCGAGATGAGCTTCGAGGTCACCCCCGCGCGCCGGACGGACCGCTCGACCGTCAGGGCCGTTGCCACGATTTCAGGAAGGCCGGTCGCCTCCGGTATGCGTGTGATCAACTACCCGCACATTCCGATCGAGATGACATTTCCTCCCTCCGAAGCCCGCGCCGAGCGCTTCGATGTAACTACGCTGGCGAGGAAAGTGGGATACGTGACCGGCGCGGGCGATGACGTGCCGCAGGCGCTCCGGCAGCTGGGCTGCGAAGTGACCCTGCTCGGTCCCGACGACCTGGCGTCGCGAAACCTCTCCGAATTCGACGCCATCGTCACCGGCGTGCGCGCCTACAACGTCCGCTCCGATCTGCGTGCGAACCAGAACCGGCTCCTCAACTACATTCAGGAGGGCGGAACGGTGGTGGTCCAGTACAATTTTACGCTCGGCGGCGCGACACGAAACCTGGCACGGATCGGTCCCTATGCGATGTCCTTCGGCCAGGAGCGCACGACGCTCGAGGAAGCGCCGGTGAGCTTTCCGGATCCCGATCATCCGCTGCTGTTCACGCCCAACAAGATTACCGAGCGCGATTTCGACGGCTGGATCCAGGAACGCGCGGTCTATTTCGCCACCGAATGGGATACCCGTTATCAGCCTGTGCTCGAGTCCCACGATCCCGGCGATAGGCCGCAGCTCGGCGGCATGCTTTACACCCGTTACGGCAAGGGCGCCTACGTCTTTACGTCCTTCGCCTTCTTCCGCCAGCTGCCGGCCGGCGTGCCCGGCGCGTATCGCATTTTCGCCAATCTCCTGAGCGCCGGAAAGGCGGCCCGTCCTTGATTCCCGATAACGAACCACCGCCCTTCCTGGGTACCTGGAAACGTGTGTATACGGCCGTTCTCCTGTATCTGGTTTCACTGATCAGTCTGTTCTACCTGTTCACGCGGATCTTTTCATGAGAACTCTCGACTGGGCGGTGCTGGTCGGCTCATTGATTTTCATCGTGGTGTACGGCTTGTACAAGAGCCGCGGCGCGAGCACCATGGACAACTATCTGTTGGCCGGAAAGACCATGCCGTGGTATGCGATGGCGCTTTCCATCATGGCTACTCAGGCCGGCGCCGTGACGTTCATTTCCACCACCGGGCAATCCTACGTGGACGGCATGCGGTTCGTGCAGTTCTACTTCGGATTGCCGATCGCCATGGTCATTCTTTCGGCCACCGCCGTGCCGATTTTTCACCGCTCGGGTGTCTACACCGCTTACGAGTATCTGGAGAAGCGCTTCGACCCGAAAACCCGCGCGCTCGGCAGCCTGATCTTTTTGATCGAGCGGGGCGTCTCGGTGGGCATTTCGATTTACGCTCCCGCCATTGTCCTTACGGTCATCTTCGGCTGGCCGGACCGGGTTACGACGTCCGTAATGGGGCTGCTGGTGGTCTTCTACACCGTGGTGGGCGGAATTCGGGCGGTGACCTGGACCGATGTTCAGCAGATGCTGATCATTTTCTTCGGACTGATCGTGGCCATCATCACGATCGTGGTGTTACTGCCCCCCGGCATTTCGCTGATGGACGCCATGTTCCTAGCCGGCAAGGCAGGCAAGCTCAAGGCGGTGGACCTGACGTTCGACCTCAACAACCGGTACAACGTCTGGAGCGGGCTGATCGGCGGAACTTTCCTGGCGCTGGCGTATTTCGGCTGCGACCAGTCGCAGGTGCAGCGGTATCTCACCGGCAAGTCCATCGGTCAGAGCAAGCTCAGCCTGCTGTTCAACGCCATGGCCAAAGTGCCGATGCAGTTTTTCATTTTGTTCGTGGGCGCGATGGTATTCGTCTTCTTCGTTTTCGAGCCGCCGCCGGTGCTGTTCGAAGCCAGCGTGATGCGGAAGCTGGAAACCAGCGCGGAGTATCCTGCGATCAAGAGCCGCTGGGATCGGGCCTTCGAAGCCCGCCGGCAGGCGGCCACAACGCTGGTGGCAGCGGGCCGGACCGACGACAGAACGGCGCAGGGGACGTCCATCAGCGGCTTCCGCGCCGCCCAGAAGGACATGGACTCGATTCGCCTCCAGGCCGGAGCCATGATGGAGAAGGATTTCGACGACACCAACTATATCTTTCTCTCCTACGTCACCCGCTACATGCCCGCCGGAATCGTGGGGCTGGTGATAGCGGTGATCTTCGCCGCGGCCATGTCGACCGTTTCGGGCGAAGTCAACTCGCTGGCCACCGTTACCGTGATCGATATTTATAAGCGGCATTTGCATCCGAACGGAACTGACGCCCACTATCTGATGGCTTCGCGGGTGGCGACCGCATTCTGGGGCGTGTACGCCGTGCTGTTCGCCCAGTTCGGCCGAAGTCTCGGATCGCTGATCGAAGCGGTGAACCGGCTGGGCTCGCTGTTCTACGGCTCGCTGCTGGGCGTGTTCACGCTGGCCTTCTTTTTCCCGCGCGTGGGCGGAAACGGCGCCTTTTACGGCATGCTCGCGGGGGAAGCGGCCATCTTTGCGGCTTATCTTTTCACCGGGATGTCGTTTCTCTGGTACAACGTGATCGGCGCGGTGGTGGTGATTACCGTGGGGCTGCTCTTTCCGCGTCATGGCGGCAAATGAGCTTCTTCTCTACATTTTGAAGGCCAGCGCGGCTTGACATATGGTTTTTGGCAGATCGCCGTGCTACAATTAATTTGGAGTTGAGGTAGATCGAATGAAGAGACTGGTTCCGTTCCTCCTTACCACGACGCTCTGTTTTGCTGGTAGCTTACCCTCCCAGAATATCCGCGGTGAATATATCGAAGCCCGAACCGCCGATGTGTACACCGGGCCCTGCTTCGCCAACTCCGAAGGCGGGTTGGTCGGCGAACTGGCGGTTTTCGGCTGGAAGATCGACAAGGGAAGCTGGCAAGGTGTCTCCCTCGAAGGACTCTCCGTCGTGGGCGCCGTCCGGGCCAATGCCACCCTGGGGGACGTTTACCATACCGCTTACCCGGTGAAGTCGGTCCTCATCGTGGATGAAAAAGCCTCGCCGGAACAGCGGGTTGCGTTGCGCAGCTTCGCCCGGAAAATGGGCGGCGATCTGCTGCAGGATGTCGTCCGGGTCGACTATCAGCCCATCTCCCTGAACTTTGAAAACAACGATCTCCACAGCATGAAGGCCACCCTGACGGCCGGCACGCTGGCGAAGATCCAGACTCGCGCCATGAACGAAGGCGACCATATCTGCCGCAACGAAGAGGTTTGGTATCAGCCGCTGACCAAAGTGAATCACGCCATGCCGGTTTACGCGGTGGCCCACGATTTCAAAGGCCAAGGCCTCGGCTCAACCTGGAGCAGCCCCGACAAGCGCAGCTCCTTCGTTGGTAATTTCGCTGTACCGTCTGAGTAGTCGTTTCTTTCTCCTCGTCCTGTCCCTCCTCAGGCCCGGCGCTCAACACTCGCCGGGCCTTATTTATTTCCGCTGAGAATCAAGCCAGAGCCGCCTTGCAGTACTCATAACATTTCTTCACTTCCGCCAGCGTATCGGCCCCTTTGTACTCGTACTCGATGTTGGCGGGAATGGGCCACTTTTTGGTCTTGAGCAAGTTCAGCACCGGCTTGATCGGGGTATCGCCTTCGCCGAGGGGCAGGTTCGCGCCCCGGGTCTCGCCCACGTTCTTCTTCCGATCTTTGATGTGCAAGGTGACAATGCGGTCGTGCATCTTCTCCAGGTAGGCGACGGCGTCATAACCGGCGGCGGTGAAATGGCCGATGTCGAGGTTGATGGCAATATACTTCGAGGCTCCCGCCATGGCCTCCTCAAAGCTTTTTGGCGAGGCGAATTCGCCGGGCTTGGTGCTGTCGTGGCCGTGCATTCCGACGTAGACCTTGTGCTTGGCGGCGAACGGATCGATGCGCTTTGCGCAAGGCACCGTGGAGGACGCCGTAAGCCGGGTCACGCCCAGGGCGTGCGCCATCTCGAAGCCGCGCTCGATCTCGGCGTCGGTGAAATCGTCGCGGAAGCTGTAGTTGTAGGCGTAGAGCAGGATTCCGGCGTCATCGAACTTCTTACGCACTTCCTTGAAATGGTCCATGGATACGGTGGTGCGCCACTCGCGGAGCGCCTCTCTGCCGCCGTTTTTCTTGGGCTCGACATGCCCCATCCAGAGCTCGCATTCGCTCAACCCGACTTCGACCATGCCCTTGATCGCTTCGTCCAGGGACCGGTCGCGGAAACTGTAGCTCTGGGCGCCGATTTGAACGCCATGGATCTTGGAATTGGGCTTCGCGGCCGCTAGGGAAACGGGGACGGCGGCAAGCGCCAGCTTGTGAAAATCTCGTCTGGAAAGCATAAGCGGAGTTTACAACAAAACGGCGGGCAGCAACTCGCGCAGGTCGGACACCCAGTAATCGGGCTCCCATCGCGCCAGGTCTTCGGGCTTGCCGTAGCCGTAGGTGACGGCGCAGATCTTGACGCCGGCGCGGCGGCCGGCTTCCATATCGGCGGCCGAATCGCCGACGAACAGGCAGTCCGCCGCCGAACCGGAGACGCCGTTCAGAGCGGCCAACAGGACGTCGGGGGCGGGCTTGCAAGGGATGCCGTCGGTGCCTTGAACGTGATCGAAATAGCGGACGAGTCCGAACTGCTCGAGGACGGCGCGCGTGGTGGGCGTGCCTTTCGTCGTGGCGGTGGCCTTGCGGCCGGAGAGTTGGGAGAGCGCTTCGATCACGCCGGGAAAGATGGCGGTCTGCGCGTGGCCGCGCGCCGGGTAGATGGCGCGGTACTCGACGATCATGCGGTCGATCTGGGTAGG
>DATJFH010000159.1:0-3056 GCA_035495815.1 Bryobacteraceae bacterium | reverse complement strand
ACCCCCAGTGTCAGTTTTACGGTAAATTAGTGTTGGTGGGCAGGTTGGAGCCTGTCCGGATTGAAGTCGCAGGATGAGCGAAGCTTTACAGATCACGCTCCCCGGAAAGCGCACAGGCGCTGCGCTGGCGATTCTGGGAGTTCTGTGCCTTCCCGGCGTGGCGCATGCGGCCAGCATTGCCTCGACCGCCCGGCTCACCGGCAAGATCCTCGGTCTGGTGACGGACGCGGCCGGCGTGCCCCAGATGGGGGCGGCCGTAGTCCTTCTGAACCAGCTCGACAAGCCCTGCGAGCGCGTCCTCACCGATGAGAAGGGAGCCTTTTCCTTTGACGGTCTGGGGGGCGGTATCTATTCCATCCAGGTTTCGCTGGCTACCTTTTCCCCAATTTCGAAATCGCGAATCTTCGTTCAGCCGGGTTTGCGGACGCTGCTCAACGTGAGCCTGGCCGGGCTGTTCAGCTCGATTCAACTGGTGAACCCCACTCCCCAGCAGCGGGCCATCATGAATGACGACTGGAAGTGGGTGTTGCGCACCTCGAACGCGACCCGTCCGGTGCTGCGGCTGATGCCGGGATGGAAGATGGACGACCACAGCGCCGAGCATCGCGCGGCCAGCGGGATTTTCTCCGACACAAGAGCGCTGGTGAATGTGTCCGCCGGGGATGGCGGGCGGGTGACGTCCTTCGGCGCGGAGGCGGGACTGGGGACTTCCTTTTCAGTAGCCACCTCGGTCTTCGGAAAAAACCAGATCCAGTTCAGCGGGAACGTGGCCTATACATCCCAGACCGGAATGCCCTCGGCCGGGTTCCGCACCAGCTACAGCCACGGCGAAGGCGAAGATACGACGCCCGAAGTCACCGTCACGATGCGCCAGATGTACGTCCCAGGCAGGGCCAGCGTGGGCGGGTCCGATTCCATGCCCATGCTGCGGACGTTGTCTTTGAGCGCCAGGGACAGCACGCAGCTCACCGACTCGCTGCGCTTCGAATACGGGTTTGCCCTGGATACGCTGAGCTTCATCGACAGGTTGAACAACTTCAGTCCCTACGGCAGGCTGATCTATTCTCTTTCCGGCGACGAACAGCTGGAGTTCAGTTATACTTCGGGCGTTCCGCGCTCCGACATCTATACCGGGGCCGCCTCCACCGATGGGGAGTTGCAGAACGATATTCACGCGCTGGCGCTGTTTCCAAGAATCTCCGTGCGGGACTCGCAGGTCAGGGTGCAACAGGCGCGAAACTACGAAATCGGCTACCGCCGGATCGCCGGAACCCGGTCATACAGGGTTGCGGTTTATCGGGAAGAGACGTCCAACGCGGCCATGATGATTTCCGGGGCGGACGGATTGTTCTCGCGGGACGTGCTGCCGGACCTGTTCACCTCCAGCTCGGTTTTTAACGCGGGCGATTACCAAAGCCTGGGCTTTATGGCTTCGGTTTCCCAGAACCTGGGCGAGAATCTCAAAGTGAACCTCATGTATGGAACGGGGGACGCGCTGCTGCCCAGCCGGCAGCAGGCCGCCAGCCAGAGTCCGGACGATCTGCGGGCCATGATTCATCGGGGCCGGCGGAGCGCCGTGACGGCCCAGGTTGCCGGAGCCCTTCCCGCCAGCGGCACGCAATTCAGCGCCGGCTACCAATGGACGGACCGCAACTCGGTGACTCCGTCGCATTTTTACGCCACCCAGCGCATGGGCGCCGAGGCGGGGCTGAATATTTTCATCCGCCAGCCCATTCGCAACTTTTCCACGCTGCCCCTGCGGCTCGAGGCGACCGCCGACCTTCGCAACCTGCTGGCCGAGGGTTATCTGCCTTTCGCGCTGAGCGACGGACGTCAACTGGCGCTCATGCACACTCCGCGCAGCTTCCGCGGCGGGCTCAGCTTCATCTTCTAAGCAATCGTGACGCGCGACCAGGCCTGGGAGATTCTCTGCGAATTCACCCGGTCGGAGAGCCTGCGCCGTCATGCGCTGGCGGTGGAGGCCTGCGTCACCGCCTATGCCAGGAAGTACGCCGAGGACGAAACCAAGTGGTCGGTGACCGCCCTCCTGCACGACTTCGACTATGAGATTCACCCCGAGGCGCCGAAGCATCCCATGGACGGCGAGCCGATTCTGGCCGCGCGGGGCGTGAGCGCGGAGATCCGGCGGGCGATTCTGTCCCACGCCAATTACAGCGGCGTGGCGCGGATTTCGCTGCTCGAGCGAACTTTGTTCGCCTGCGACGAGCTGTCCGGATTCATCTCCGCGGTGGCGCTGGTCAAGCCCGGCAGGAGCGTCCTCGAAGTGGACGCCAAATCGGTTCGAAAGAAGATGAAGGACAAGGCGTTCGCGCGCTCGGTCAGCCGGCAGGATATCGAGGATGGCGCGCGCGAGCTGGGCGTGGAATTGGACGACCACATCGCCTTCTGCATCGAGGCCATGCGGGGCCGCGCCGTCGAACTGGGCCTGGCGGGTTGACGCGCCTGCGCCGGGCCGCGAGTGTAGTGACGAGCGGCGCTGACTCGCGGGTAAACTGGCGCCGGGGCCGCATTTTGAGCAAAATAGGAAACGTGAAAACGAAAACCAGCCCCTACCCGACACGCCGCGGAATACTCCTGTCGCTGGCTTCCACGCCGCTGCAGGCCGGGACCCGGCGCGCCGACGTGGTCGTCTACGGCGCTACTTCCGCCGGAATCGCCGCCGCCATCCAGGTCTCCCGCATGGGACACACGGCGCTTCTCCTCAATCCCGGAACCCAGACCGGCGGTCTCACCACGGGCGGGTTGAGCTGGACCGACATCGGAAACAAGCAGGTCATCGGCGGCATCGGCGCGAATTCTACAAGCGCATCAAAAAGTACGACGATCCATCCGCCTGGGTACACCAGACTGCGGAGCAATACGGTCAGATCAGCAATCTGGCGAAGCTCGGAGAGCGGAACGCCATGTGGACGTTCGAGCCGAAAGTGGCCTCCCGGGTTTATCGCGAGATGCTGGCCGAAGCCCGCATCGAGATCGTGCCCAACGCCCGGTTGAATCTGCATCCCGGCAAGGGCGTCCTCAGAAAGGGCGACCGC
>DATJFH010000158.1:0-2237 GCA_035495815.1 Bryobacteraceae bacterium | reverse complement strand
GCGCGCGCTCGGAAAATACGCGCCTCGGCCGCGCTCAGCAGGAGTACAAATCCCGGGACCCCGGCGGGCGCGTTTTCCAGCGGCGATGCATCCACAGCCACTGGTCCGGATACCGGCGGATGACGCATTCGAGCTGGGCGTGCAGGATCTGGGTATCGAGAGCGGCGTCGCCGGTCAGGGGGAGAGGTGGAAAGAAGCGCAGGATGTACTTTCGCTCCGCCTCCGACCACAGCGCGAAGCCCGGAATCACGGCCGCGCCCGAATGCGCCGCGATCTTGGCGAAACCGACTACAGCGCAGGCCGGGATCCCGAAGAAGTCCACGAAAACACCATTGTCGAGCCCGGCATTCTGATCGATCAGAATGCCGACCGCTTCGTTGTTCTTGAGCGCCTGCAGAATGGAGCGCGCAAAATCCTTCTTCCCGATCAGCCGGTTGCCGGAGGCCGCGCGCCGCCGTTCGACCAGCCCGTCGATCCGCGGATTGTCGAGCGGCCGGACCACCACGTTCATGGGAGCCGACATCAGCGCGTGCGCGAACGCGCTCAGCTCCCAGTTGCCAAGGTGCGCGGTGGCGAACAGGACGCCGTTTCCGCGGGCCAGAGCGGCCTCGAAATGCTCGTAGCCTTCGTAGCGGATCCACTCGTGAATGTTGTCCTTGTGGATGCGCGGGAAGCGGGAAAAGGTGAACAGCATCCGGGCAATCGACCGGAAGGCCCCGTCGATAACGCGACTGCGCTCGGCGGCGCTGAGATTGGGAAGCGCCATTTCCAGATTTCGCAGCCCCACCCGGCGCAGGCGCGGCATCGCGAGGTCGAGAATACGGGTATAGAGGCGAGCCAGCGGTTCGGCGACCGCTCGCGGAGCGACGGCCAGTGAGTGGACCACCGCCAGCGCGATCAGGTACTCGACCATGCGCCCCCGGGGCTATTCAATCCATCCGCCGCCCAGCACGAGATCCCCATCGTAGAAAACCGCCGCCTGGCCCGGCGTCACCGCGCGCTGCGGCTCGTCGAAGCGCACTTCCACGCGCGCCGGATCGCCCGCCGGGTACAGCGTCGCCCTGGCCGCCAGATGCCTGTTCCGGATTTTTACTTCCGCCCGCGCCGGCGCCGCCAGGCCCGGCCAGGAGACCCAATTCACCTGATTCGCGAACAGGCCGGAGCGATGCAGATCTTCGGAGCGTCCCACCACCACGCGCTGCGTGGCCGCCTCGGTGGCGATCACGTACAGCGGCTCTCCGGCCGCCACACCCAGGCCGCGCCTCTGTCCGACCGTGAAATGATGCACGCCCGCATGCTCGCCCAGCGTGCGGCCGCCGGTGGTCACGATCTCGCCCCGCGTGGCCGATTCCGGCGTGCCCTGCTCGCGAAGGTAGGCCTTCATGAAGGCCGCGTAGTCTCCGTTCGGCACGAAGCAGATCTCCTGGCTGTCGTTCTTTTGAGCCACGGGCAGCCCCAGGCCGGCGGCGATCTCGCGAACTTTGGTCTTGTTCAGCCCGCCGATCGGAAACAGGGTGCGCGCCAGCTGCGCCTGAGTCAGGCCGAACAGAAAATAGGTCTGATCCTTGCCCGCGTCCGCTCCCTTGAGCAGTTGATAACGTCCGGTTTCCCGATCGCGGTGAATGCGCGCGTAGTGGCCCGTGGCGATTTGGGCGGCGCCCACCGAATCCGCCATCTCCAGAAACTGGTCGAACTTGATGAAGTTGTTGCAGAGCGTGCAGGGTATGGGGGTGCGCCCGGCCAGGTATTCGCTGACGAACGGAGCCACCACCTGCTCCTCGAAGCGCTTTTCGAAATTCACGACGTAATAGGGAATGCCGAGCTTGCCGGCGACGTAGCGCGCGTCGTACACGTCGTCGATCGAGCAGCAGCGGCCGCCCGAATCGCCCGCCAGTTCGGGCAGGCGGCGCTGGTTCCAGAGCTGCATCGTCAAGCCGACGATGTCGCGTCCCTCGCTCGCCAGCAGGCCGGCCACGGTCGAGCTGTCCACGCCCCCGCTCATCGCTACGGCGATACGGTTCTCAGGCATGGGCGGGAGTCAGCGGAGAGATCCGGCGCAAGTGCGCGGCGGACTCGGCTACCGCCTCGATCAAGGCGTCCACCTGGGCCGCGGTGTTCGAGCGTCCCAGGGAAAAGCGAATGCTGGCGCGAGCCCGCGCCGGGTCGAGGCCGATGGCCAGCAGAACATGGGACGGCTCGGTCGAGCCGCTGGAGCAGGCCGAGCCGCTCGAGACGGC
>DATJFH010000157.1:0-4821 GCA_035495815.1 Bryobacteraceae bacterium | reverse complement strand
GCGTGCGCTCGACGCGAATGCGCCAGCCGAAGCGGCCGCCCGGCTCCAGATGGAGCAGCCCTTTTCTCAGATTGAACGAATTCTGCAAGCCCACCCAAGGCTCCGGACTGTAGTAGCCGGCGGCCGGGTCGCCCCACATGTTGAACAGGACGACCGGTTGAGGCGGGAGGCTGGTGGCGGTGTGGCTGAGCCGAATCCCCAAGCCGGCGGGATCTTCGAGAGTCACGTAGGGCCGGCCGCCGGCGTATCCGGTGAGCGACAGCGCCTCGTTCCTCTTCATGCGGCTCAAGGGGACGGGGCCGTCAAGCTTCCAGGGCCGCGTCTGTCCGGTGGGCAGGCGCTCGGCGTTTTTGACGATCTCCTCAGTCGCCGGCGTGAAGATGCGGACCGCGCCGGGCGGCGTTCCGTCGACAAACGGCGTGCGGAAGGTGATGTGGTTGCCTATCGAAAAGAACATCGGCCCGGCATTGTCCGGGGCAGCCGCCACGGTGTAGGCGATCTCGATCGCGCCCGAGTGGACGCGATAATCCACGGCCAGCTGGAATCCGAACGGATATTGGAGGCGCGTCCCGGCGTTGTCCTTGACCACCAAGGTGGCGAAGGCGCCCGAGCCGTCGCTGCCTTTATCCTTCGCGTCCCACGGCAGGTCCCGGATAAAGCCGTGATCGGCCATTTTGTAGAGGCGGTCTTTCCAGAGGTAGCCGGGTCCGCGGCCTGGAGCGAGGCTCCGTCCGGTAGCGGGCCAGAGCAGCGGAGCCTTGCCGCGCCATCCTTCCAGGGGACCGTACTCGGCGGCGCGATACAGCAGTTCCGTCCATTTTCCTTTGTGCCGCAGACGAAGGCTGGTCAGCTCGCCGCCCTGGCTGGGGCAGATGGCCGCTTCGAGGCCTGCCTCGCGATCGTGGAGCACGATCAGCTCCAACCGGGGCGAGGACAGCGTTCGAGCCGTCACTCCATACCTTCCCTCAAAACCAGCCAGAGGCGACGCGGCCAGCGCTCCCAATAACTCTCTTCGTCTCATGTCGACAGCTATCAGTATAGGAGCGGTCGTCATTTTTGGGAACTGCTTGATCAGGGGCCGGGGACGATTGCGATCCCGGCGCGAGTGCGCGACGATGAAGGTGCGGCCCCGGCCACAGAGCAGGGACAGAGCAGACGCATGGTCTCGACTTCCTCGAGCCAGCCGCCCAATCCCTCATGGCAATTCGCAGGATCTTCGTCGATTCAAAAAACGACAGGCTTGTTTTTTCGCCCGAGGCCCAGGATTTCATTCCCGGCAGGGAGTGTAAGATAGGCATTTCAATCTTATGACCGGCGGCGACATCGAAGCGATTGCAGGCGGCTACCACGGCGATCCGTTCAGGATTCTGGGTCCTCACCGGGTCGGCAAGTCGAAGGGGAGCCCGCGCTGGGAAGTGCGCGTGTTCCTGCCGCATGCCGAATCGGCGGAGGTAGCGCTGGCAGGCTCCCGCCGCCCCATGATCCGGAAGCATGCCCAGGGCTTTTTCGTCGCGCAGATTCCGGGCGAACCGTGTCTCTACCGCATCGCCGCAACCCTTTACGGTGGTGAAACGGTCGAGTTCGAAGATCCCTACCGTTTCCCGCCGCTGCTCTCCGCGTTCGACCTGCACCTGCACTCCGAGGGAACGAACAACCAGGCGTACAACATGCTGGGCTCGCATTTGGCCGAATGCGAAGGCGTTCCCGGCGTGCGATTTGCGCTGTGGGCGCCGAACGCGGAGGTAGTGTCGGTCATCGGCGATTTCAACGGCTGGGACGCGCGCCGCCATCCCATGCGCCTGCGCTCGGGCGGCGTGTGGGAGTTTTTTCTTCCGAACCTGACGGCGGGCGCCGCCTACAAGTATCACGTGAAATCCCGTTTTCACGGCTACCAGGAGCAGAAGGCGGATCCTTACGCCACCCGCAGCGAGTGTCCGCCCAAGACCGCGTCCATCGTCTGGCCGCTCGACAAACATCAGTGGCAGGACTCCGGGTGGATGGATGCACGGGCCGGGACCGACTGGCTGAAGAAGCCCGTGGCGGCCTACGAAGTGCATCTGGGCTCCTGGCTGCGGGGTCCGAATCACGAGCCCTTGAGCTATCGCGAACTGGCCGAATCGCTGGTCTGCTATGTCAAGCGAATGGGATACACCCACATCGAACTGATGCCGATGATGGAGCATCCCTTCGCCGGATCGTGGGGCTACCAGGTGACCGCCTATTTCGCGCCCACCGCCCGCTTCGGCCTGCCGGAGGACTTCATGCTCCTGGTGGACCGCTGCCATCAGGAGGGGATCGGGGTGATCGTGGACTGGGTGCCGGCGCATTTCCCCAAAGACGCCCACGGCCTGGCTTTTTTCGACGGGACCGCGCTCTACGAGCACGCCGATCCGCGCATGGGCGAGCATGGCGACTGGGGCACCATGGTCTTCAATTACGGCCGCAACGAAGTGCGCGAGTTCCTGATCTCGAATGCGCTCTTCTGGCTGGAGCAGTATCACATCGACGGGCTGCGCGTGGATGCGGTCGCGTCCATGCTGTATCTGGACTACTCGCGCAAGGCGGGCGAGTGGGTTCCGAACCAGTACGGCGGCAACGAGAATCTGGAAGCGATCGGCTTCCTGCGGCGGTTCAACGAGCTGGCGCACGCGGTTCCGGGCGCCATCACGATCGCCGAGGAATCGACCGCCTTCTCCGGCGTTTCCCGGCCGGTCTATCTGAACGGGCTCGGGTTCACCATGAAGTGGAACATGGGCTGGATGCATGACATGCTTCACTACTTCTCGGAAGACCCGATTCACCGCAAGTATCACCACAACAACATCACGTTCAGCCTGCTGTACGCCTTCACCGAGAATTTCGTGCTGCCTGTCTCGCATGACGAAGTGGTGCACGGCAAGCGGTCGCTCATCGGCAAAATGCCGGGCGACGAATGGCAGCGTTTCGCGAACGTGCGTCTGTTCCTGGCGTACATGTATACGCATCCGGGCAAGAAGCTGCTCTTCATGGGCTCGGAGATCGGCCAATACGAGGAGTGGAACCACGACGGGTCCGTCCGCTGGGACCTGCTGGCCTTCGATTACCATCGCAAGCTGCAGGACCTGGCGCGCGATCTGAACAAGCTGTACCAGGCGAGTCCCGCGCTCTACCAGGTCGATTTTCACTACACCGGCTTCGAGTGGGTGGATTTTCACGACTGGGAGAAATCCGTAATCGCGTTCCTGCGGCGCGCCGAAGACCCCGAGGATTTCCTGCTGGTCTGCTGCAACTTCACGCCGGTCGTCCGGGAGAAGTACGAAATCAGCGTTGCGGCGCCCGGCTTCTACGAGGAGGTCTTCAACACGGATTCGGAGTATTACGGAGGCGGAAATGTCGGCAATGCGGGAGGTGTGTGGTCGAAGCCGGCGCCGAAACGCGACCGGCGCCACAGCATCACGATCACCCTGCCCCCGCTGGCGGCCCTGATATTCCGCCGCAGCCGCTAGGTTGCGAATGGGGTTCGACGTCATCATCATCGGAGCCGGCCACAACGGGCTGGTCGCGGCCGCCTACCTGGCTCAGGCGGGCCGGCGCGTGCTCGTGCTGGAGCGGCGTGAACTGCCCGGCGGCTGCTCGGTAACGGAGGAAGTCTGGCCCGGCTACCACGTCTCGACGGCGGCTTATCTGACGAGCCTGCTGCAGGACCGGATCGTCCGGGACCTGGAGCTCGAGCGGTTCGGCTACCGGGTGGACGCCAAGGACCCCGCGTTTTTTTCTCCTTTTCCCGACGGCCGGTATCTGTTCATGTACCAGGACCGGAGCAAGACCCTCGCCGAAATCGCCAAATTTTCCAAGCGGGACGCGGAGACCTATCCGGCCTACGAGGAGCATCTGGAAAAGCTCTCGATCTTCGTCGAAGGCATGCTGCTCCGCACGCCGCCGGACTTTCCGCCGCAATCGGCCGGAGATTTCATCGAATACCTGAAACTGGCCGTCCGGGCGTCGAAGCTGGGACGGAGGGAGATGGTGGGGCTGGTGAAGATCTTCACCCAGAGCGCGGCCGACTTCCTGGACGAATGGTTCGAATCGCCGGAATTGAAAGTGACCCTGGCGACCGACGGCGTCATCGGGGCCAACGGGGGTCCGCGCTCGCCGGGGACAGCCTACATCCTGCTGCACCACTGCATGGGCGGCGTGGGCGGCAAGCGCGGGTTATGGGGCTTCGTCCGCGGCGGCATGGGCGCGGTGACCGGGGCGATGGCGGATTCGGCGCGCAGCCGCGGCGCGACACTGCGGATGAGCTCGCCTGTCGAACGGATCTTAGTCCGGGGCGGCAGGGCGCGGGGCGTGGCGCTCGAAGGCGGAGAGGAAATCGCGGCGCCGGTGGTGGCCTCGAATCTGGACCCCGTCGTGACGTTCGGCCGCCTGGTGGAAGAGAAGCACCTGCCCGCGGAATTCGTGAGCGCCATGAAGCTTTTCCGCTGCGAGGGCACCTCGCTCAAGATGAACCTGGCGCTGAGCGGACTGCCCGATTTTCGGGCTCTGCCGGGCGCGCCGGCCCCGCAGCACCGCGCCACGATGCACATCTGCCCGTCGATGGACTACGTCGAGCGCGCCTGGGACGACGCCAAGTACGGGCGGCCGTCGCAGCGTCCGCTGCTCGAGATGACGGTCCCCACCCTGTACGATCCCAGCCTGGCGCCGCCGGGCCGGCACATCATGGGGATCTTTCTGCAGTACGCGCCGTACACCCTCAGGGAAGGGAACTGGGACGATCTGCGCGAGCCATTCGCCGAGCGCGTGCTGGACGTGATCGAGGAATATGCGCCGAATATCCGGTCC
>DATJFH010000156.1:0-4119 GCA_035495815.1 Bryobacteraceae bacterium | reverse complement strand
AGCCGGGCAACGTCAACACCGGCGGCAGTTTCAGCTTCACCACCAATTTCTCCAAGAACCCGGTCGCCAACTTCCTCCTTGGCTATCCCAACACGTACACGGAAGTGGAGCGGCCGGTCGTCTCGGACGTTCGTTTCGGGGATCTCGAAGCGTACGTGCTCGACGAGTTCCGTCCGCTGCGGCGGCTGACCCTCAACATCGGGTTGCGCTATGTCAGCTACTTCAATCCTTACGATCTCTCGGGCGTGGCTACGAATTTCATCCCCGGCCTTTACGATCGCCAGAAAGCGCCGGAACTGGTGCGCTCCTCCGGCGCCCTGGTGCCCAACACGGGCGACCGGCTGAACGGCATCGTGATCGCCCGTAAGAACTCGCCCTATGGCGACCGGATCACCAACGATCTGCACGGGCTGTTTGCGCCGCGATTCGGATTCGCCTGGGCGCCCTGGGGAAACAAGATGGCTTTTCGCGGCGGCTGGGGGATGTACTACACGCGGCCTTTGATCGGGTCATTCATCAACAATGCCTTCAACAATCCGCCCTTCGGCCGGACCGTCACCCTCAACCAGCCGTCCTATACCGAGCTGGGTGGAACCGAAGCGCCCTCGGCGGCGCCCGCGTTAACCTCGCTGGGGCTGCCCATGAAGACTCCTACCATCCACCAGTTCAGCTTCAGCGTCGAGCGGGAATTGGCGAAAGGCCACATCCTGAACGTCGCCTATGTGGGCTCGCGCGGGCTGCGGCTGCTGCGTCCCATCAACCTCAATGACGCCGAGCCCGGCACGCTGCCGAGCGGAACCAGCGTGAATTACATCCGGCCCTACTTCGGCTACGGCGCGATCACCGAGCGGCAAAGCTCGGGCGGCAGCAACTACCATTCGCTGCAGGTCGGCCTCAACCGGAGGCTCTGGCGCAGCGTGCTGGCGGGAGGCATCGCCTACACCTGGTCGAAGGGGATCGACGACGGTTCGAGCGACCGTGACGCATCGGACATCCCGCCGAACAAGGGGAACTCACGGGCGGAGCGCGGGCCTTCGAATTTCGACCGGACCCACGTGCTCACCGGCAACTTCATCCTCAGACTGCCCGCCCCCATTCACTCGCCGTTCTTCCGCGGATGGGAGCTGACCGGCATTTCGCGGATGTGGAGCGGACGTCCGTTCGACGTGACGTTGAGCTCGGACGTGGCCCAGATCGGCGCGGTGCAGAATCAGCGCCCGGACGTCGTGGCCGATACCAAGGGGCCGAGAACCGTGGAGCAATGGTTCAACCGCAGCGCTTTCGCGCGTCCACGGACCGGGACGTTCGGCAATATGGGACGCAACAGCCTCCGCTACCCCGGCGTGAACAAGTGGGACCTGGCGCTGTTCAAGAACTTCAAAATCGCGGAAAAAAAGACGATGCAGTTCCGCGGCGAATTTTTCAACGCGCTCAATCATCCGTCCTTCACCACGGTGGGAACAGCGCTGAACACGACGGCAACCACGGTGAACCCGCTGGTGAACAGCTTCGGAGTCATCACCGGCACGCGCGACGCCCGGGTGGCGCAGATCGCGCTGAAGATCTATTACTGATCAGGCCATCCGCCGCTTTCAGGCGCTGCCGCCCGCGGATAGGATCAATCGGTCCTGGGAAGGCGGTTGCTTGGCGGGCCGATGTGGATGTGGGCGGCGGTAGCTTTACCCGGCACGAAATTGCGGAACGCGTAATACGGGATGTCGTTCGCTTCCAGGTACTGGCGCAGCCACAGCCCTTCGGCGGCGTCGGGAAAGAGGGCCACGTCCACCCGGTCGCGGTGATCGAAGCCCAGCGCCCGGTGAACCGCCGTCTCGCCCTGCGCGCTGATCGGCAGGGGCTTGCTGAAATGTCTTTCGTAAGCCAGCAGGACCCGCTTGAAGTCTTCCCTGGTAAACGGATTCTCGCCTTCGAAGCGCTCCATGACCGGACCTCCCACCTGCGGCGTGGGCGCCTCCTGCTCCCTTGCTTCGAGGGCCTGCTGCTCGGCTTTCGCCATCTCCGCGATCTCGTGAACCAGCCCGGCGCGCGCCGCCACCAGCTCGTACTCGTTTCGCGCCCAGTTCATCTCTTCGACCGCCGCGTCCATGCCGCGCAACGGCAGCGCGCCGGCGTCGACGATCTGTTGCAGCTTCTCCACGGCCGCTTTCCGGCGCTCCAGACGCCGCAGGGCAGCCGCTTCCATCTCCGCCGATTGCTCTTCGGTGAGGTCTTTCCCGTACAGGGTCCGGCTCAGCAACTCGGCGTCACTGGCGTCCGCCAGCGCTTCCTCGGCCTGCTCCAGCCGGGCGCGCGGAGCCACGCCTTCGGCCACCTGCCTGCGCAATTCCTCTATATTCGCCTGTGCCCGGGTGAACTCGCGGTCTCCCGGTGTCTGTGCCAACACCGACAGCGCGCCTGCCAGACACAGCACGGCCAGCTTCAATCCCATTCACTTCATTGTAGTACGATAATGAAAGAGGTTCCACTATCTGAACGTTTTGAAATCCTCGCATGAAACACTGACCGAGGCGCCGTGGCTGACCGCGGTCCGGGCCGCCGAATCAAAGAAAGCCACCGATATCCGCGTCCTCGATCTAACCGGTATTACCTCCTTCACCGACTACTTTGTGATCTGCACCGGGACCAACCCGAAACAGATTCAGGCCATCGCCGACGAGATTGGGCTCAGGCTCAAGGATCGTGGTGAGCTGCCGCACAGTATGGAGGGTTACAACCAGGCGGAGTGGATTCTGGCCGATTACGGAGATTACCTGGTTCATATCTTTTCCGAAAAAGCGCGCTCCTATTATGACCTGGAACGGCTCTGGCGGAACGCGAAAGACGTCGCGATTCCGGCGGAGTGAGAATCCAGCTTTACTTTTTCGGAAAGCCGCGCGACCCCCACGCCAATGCCATGGCGGAAGACTACGTTCGCCGCGTTTCGCGCTACGCCAGGATGGAGATGAGCGAGATCCGCCCCGGCCGGACCGATCCCTGGGAGAAGCATCCGGCCGCCTGTCGCATATGCCTCGATCCCGCGGGAAAACGGATGGATTCGGCGGGTTTCATGGCGCTGCTGGCGCGGGGCGAGCGGGAAGCGAAGGACCTGGTGTTCGTCATCGGCGGGGCCGACGGTCTGCCGGAAGGATGGGACGCCCGAGCCGATCTGCTGCTGTCGCTTTCCCCGATGACCTATCCGCACGAGCTCGCCCGCGTCATGCTGGCCGAGCAGATCTACCGCGGCTTCGCCACCCTGCGGGGCCATCCCTACGCGAAGTAAGGACGCAAACGTCAAACGAGGCGCCCGAGTTTGGAAGGGGAACCGCGAGTTCCTGCGCCGCGGCCCGGCCGGGGAGCAGGCCGTTGCAGGGAATCCAGACCCGCGCTAAGGTAGGGAAGATGAAAGTCAGGCCCGGAGAGCCCGCTCACCCTACACTTTTGACTTTGGCCTTTTGCCTTTTGACTTTTGACCTGCCTCTCCCCCCTCCCCATGTCCTGGTTTAAGCGGGAAAAATCGATTGCCGCCGCCGAAACGGGCGAGCGGCATATGCGCACGGAAGGCTTGTGGCTGAAGTGCGACGGCTGCCGGCAGATCATCTGGAAGAAGGATCTCGAAGACAACCAGAAAGTCTGCCCCAAGTGCGGCGTGCATTCCAGAATCGATGCGGCGGCGCGGCTCGCGTATCTGTTCGACGGCGATTACGAGGTCTTCGACACCGGTCTGACGTCGTCCGATCCCCTCGGCTTCGTCGATTCCAAGCCCTATTCCGACCGCCTCGCCGCCATGCAGGCGGCCACCTCCCTGTCCGACGCGCTCATTTCGGCCAAGGGCAGCATCGAGGGCCGGACGGTGAATGTCTGCGCCATGGAGATCAAGTTCATCGGCGGCAGTATGGGCGCGGTGGTGGGCGAGAAGATCACGCGCGCGATCGAGCGGTCGATCGAGGAGCGAACACCCATCATCATCATCTCCGCGTCCGGCGGCGCGCGCATGCAGGAAGGCGCGATCAGCCTGATGCAGATGGCCAAGATCTCAGGCGCGCTCATGCGGCTGGACGAAGCGCGAATCCCCTACATCAGCGTATTGACCGACCCCACCACCGGGGGTGTCACCGCCAGCTT
>DATJFH010000155.1:0-7308 GCA_035495815.1 Bryobacteraceae bacterium | reverse complement strand
CCAGTCAAGCTCTCTCAGGCTGTCCAGGATGGCTCCCCGGATCTTGTATTCAGCGTATGTCTTGAGCTTGACGTTCTGCGCCGGGTCGAAATGGTCGACCGCCGTGATCAATCCCACCACGCCCGTCGAAATCAAGTCGTCCAGGCTTACGCTTTCCGGCAGCTTGTCGTGAATGCGCCGGGCAATCAGCCGCACCTGCGGAAGATTCTCCAGGATCAGACGATCCCGTTCGGCGCAGGAAATCGCCGTGCTTGTCTGATAGGCGCTGGTACGGGCGCTCATCGGGCCGGCGCTCATCGGGCCGGCGCCCGCGGCCGCGGGCCGTCCGCGATCGTGCTTCATGCAGTGGCGACGGCGCGGCTGGGCCGTCCCTCGAGCAACAGATCCACGATCCGGTCCGCCGTAGCCGGCGTCAAATCGTCCGGAACCCGCGATCCGGTCCCCAGAAAAGACAATTCCAGGCCGGTTCGAATCGACTCATTGACGATCGCGCCATACGATTCCGTTTCATCGAGACGGGTGAACAGCAGCTTGGCCGGGCCGAACACGTTGTATCGGTCTACCATGCGTGAAAGATCGGACGATTTGGCCCCGCAGGATAGGACTAAGTGTGTATCGACATGGGGGTATGCCGACAGGAACCGGGCGAGTTCACCGGCGTGTTCGAAATCGGCGGCGCTGTAGCCCGGCGTGTCGATCAGGATCAGCTCCTTGCGAGCGTTTTCCTTGATCGATTGGGCCAGTCCCGCGGCGGTGTCCAAAGCCTCGAATCCCACGCCCAGGATGGCCGCGTAGGCCCGCAGCTGGTCGCTCGAGGCGATTCGATGGCCGTCGTAGGCGAGGATGTGGGTCGAACGGCGGGCTGAAATGCCATAGCGTACAGCCAGCTTCGCCAGCATGGTAGTCTTGCCCGCCCCCGGAGGGCCGACCAGCGCCACGATGGTCCGCGGCGAGTCGCCCGGCGATCCCTCGGCCGACCAGGAAGAGAGCCCGCCCGAGATCCTCAGCCTGGCGGTCAGTTCTTTGCGGAAGAAATGGGTTAGCTCGGACTGCGTGGCGCCCGGCGCCAGCTTTTGTACGATTTCCCATGCCAGGTCCTCCTCCACTCCCTGCGACGCCAGCGCATATTCCAGTTCTTCCAGGGCGGGATTGGGAGCCGGGCTGGACCGGCGCGCGCCCCGGCCCGCGGAGCGGGAGACCTGCGCGGAGATCCGGGCCAGCTGCCTTCGCATTTCGGCCATCTCCGCGGACAAGCCCGGAGAGGGGGCTTCGGGCACGGGTTCCGCTTTCGGGGATTGTAAAGGCAGCGCCGTTCGGGCCGCGGCTGCTTCCAGCGCCGGATCCTGCGAGGCGGCGAACACCACCTCGTAGGCGCCCAGGTGCCTTGCCTCCGGCAGGGACCGGCGCGAGTGGACCAGCATGGCGTCTTCGCCCATTTCCTGGCGCGCAAGACACATGGCCGACTCGACCGTCCCGGCGAAATATGATTTCAGTCGCATCGTTTTTTTCCAAGTACGTTACAGCCGCGGGGCTACCCTTCCCGCGCGGCCGCGTCCAGACTTCGTCCTGACGCCCGGCTCCCTAAATCAACCCCAGTGATGTCACCTTGGTGCCCGGCGGAATCTCACTGTGCGACAGCACGAACACATTCCTGAACGACGGTTCGAGCAACTGGCGCAGGAAATACCGCGCTCCGGTCGAGCAGACCGCCACCACCGGCCCGTCCAGGTTCTGCGCCCTCTTGGCAAACCGCTCCAGGATCTCCCGAATTCTCTGCGGCGCCAGGTTCAACTGGCTGGCATGCTCGCCGTGCTCCACCGACGACTCGATGGCCTGCTCGATGGAGGAATCCAGGAAGAAGGCCGGCAGGTCGCCCTTCGGACCGAGATACGGCTGTACGATCGCCCGGCTCAGAGCCTGCCTCACGAATTCGGTGAGCAGCGCCGGGTTGCGCGTCATGTTGCCCGCCTCGCCCAGGGCTTCGAGAACGGTCACCGCGTCCCGGATCGAAACCCGCTCCCGCAACAAATTCTGCAGAACACGTTGCAATACAGCCAGGGATAGCAATTTGGGAACCAAGTCCTCCACCAGCTTCGGATTGTCCTCAGCCACTCGGTCCAGGAACTTCTTGGCGTCATGGCGTGAGAACAGTTCATGCGAATGGCGGCGAATGACTTCCATCAAATGCGTGCCGACGATATTCGAAGCGTCCACCACGGTGTAGCCTGCGTTTCGAGCCAATTCAGCCTGTTCCGATCTGACCCAGACCGCCGGAATGCCGAAGGCCGGTTCCAAAGTGGAAACGCCTTCGATCGCACGGCGGTCGTCCACCGAGCCCGGGGGCCTTATGGCCAGCTCGCAACCGTGTTTCAATTCGTAGCGGGCGATTTCGACCCCCTTCAGCTTGATGGAATAGTCGCGCGCTCCCAGCGCCAGGTTGTCGGTTACGCGCACCGCGGGCAGCGTGTAGCCGAGTTCTCCGGCCAGTTGCTTGCGGATGCCGGTGATTCTGCGCAGCAGCGGCGAGTTCGACCCGCCGTCCACCATTCCCACCAGCCCGAGGCCGACCTCCACGGCGAGCGGCTCCACCTTGAGCAGAGACTCGATATTTTCCCTGGCCGCCACCCTGGGCTCAGCCGCAGGAAGTTGTTCGGCGGCGGCGACTTTTTGACGCAGACGCCATCCGATCCAGCCCGTTCCCCCGCTCATGAACAGAAACGGGAGGACGGGCATTCCAGGCAGCGCCGCCAGGGCCGCCAGAATACCGGAAGCCAGCAGCAGCGGTTGCGCATCGCCCATGAACTGGCTGCGCAACGTGTCGGTCAACCTGGACTCGGAGTTGGAGCGGGTTACGATCAGACCGCCCGAAACGGAAATGACCAGGGCCGGGATCACGGTCACCAGTCCGTCGCCGATGGTCAATACGGTATAGGTTTTCAGAGCCTTCGTGAGGTCCATGCCGTGCTGCAGCACGCCGATCAGGAATCCGGCGACGATGTTGATCACGGTGATGAGCATGCTGGCGATGGCGTCACGCTGGGTGAACCGGGTGGCGCCGTCCATGGCGCCGTAAAACTCCGCCTCGCTCGAAATCTGCTTGCGGCGCAGCCGGGCTTCGTTCTCGTCGATCAGTCCGGCGTTCAGGTCCGAATCGATGGACATCTGTTTTCCGGGCATGGCGTCCAAGGTGAAGCGCGCGGTCACTTCCGAAATGCGCACCGCGCCGTGATTGATGACCACGAACTGAATCGCGATCAGGACCAGGAAGATCACCACGCCGATCACATAATTCCCGCCCACCACGAAATTCCCGAAGGCTTCGATAACGTGACCGGCCGCGGCCGTGCCCGTGGCCCCGTTGAGCAGAATCGAACGCGACGAGGAGATGTTCAGCGCCAGCCGGAACAGCGTGAGCAGCAACAGGGCCGTGGGAAAGACGTTGAACTCGACGGCCCGCCGTATATAAAGCGAAATCAGCAGGACCACCACGGAGAACATGATATTGGCGCTGATCAGCAGATCCAGCAGGAACGCCGGAATGGGGGCGATCATTACCAGGACGATTCCGAGAACGGCGACCGGAACCGCAATGTCGCGAAGTCCCGCCGGCAGCGGGCTGGCTTGGGTGAGGGCTTTGGTCATGGGAGGGAAGGCAGAAAAAGGTCAAAACTCGTCGAGACCGGCGCGACCCCCGCAACCGGTTCGCTTTCGACTTTCGCCTGTGGACTTTCCCCTTTTGACTTTCGATTAACCATGTTTTTTTCGAAGCTTATAGATGTACGCCAGAATCTCGGCGATGGCGCGATAGAAATTCACCGGAATCTCCTGCCCGACTTCCGCGGTCTTATAAAGCGCCTGCGCCAGCGGCGGGTTCTCGACGATGGGGATCATGTGCTCGATGGCGATCGTGCGGATCCGCAGAGCCAGGTAGTTCTTGCCCTTGGCGACGACCAACGGCGTGGACATCGACTCCGGGTGGTAGCGGATGGCCACGGCAAAGTGCGTCGGATTCACGATCACGGCCGTAGCGGACGGCACCTGGCTCATCATGCGGCGGCGGGCCGCGTCGCGTTGCAACCGGCGGATTTTCGCTTTGACCTGCGGGTTTCCGTCGGAGTCCCGTGCTTCTTCCCGGACCTCCTGCTTGCTCATCCGCATTTCCGACTGGAAGCGCCGCTGCTGGCGGAACAGGTCGATCGATCCCCAGACCATGAACAGGGCGGCGGCTTTCCACAGGAGATCGCCGATGGACGAGGTGACCCGCTTCAGGCCCGAGTCTACGGTCTGAAAGGGCAATTGCAAGAACTCGGGAAGGCTGTTTCGCGCGGCCATGTAGACGGCCAGGGAGAACAGCGGTATCAGAATCAGCGCCTGGGCGAAGTTGGTGAAATTCTGCCTTTTGAGATTCTTCAGATTCTTGCCGGGATTCAGGCGCGCCAGGTCCGGCGTAAGCTTGGCCGGCGCAAACCCGAGCCGGGTCACCGCCAGGTGCGCCGCCAGGCCCGCAAACACCAGCGCGGCCGCGCCCATGAGCATGGGGAATGCCAGGCGACGGGTCAGCATGGTCACCAGTTCGTGCAGGCTGGAAGGCGTCAGCTCGTTGTGAAATCCGTGGCTCAGAACCTGTCGCGAGGCTTCGACCAGCCTTGAAAGCCAACCGGGGCCATACACGCACAACAGGCTGACGAAAACCAGAAATTGCAGGCCGGCGACGAACTCTTTACTGGTGGGAAAATGACCGTCTTTGCGGGCTTTCTCCAGCTTTCGGGGAGTCGGTTTCTCTGTTTGCTGGCTCTTGTCGGCCATCAGTTGCCCCCCAGCCTCAGGAGGGCCGATACGCCTTTGGCCGCGACCGCTTCATAAGCCCTGGGAAAGACCGGGCTCAGCAGCGCCAGCATCGCAAGCGCGGCCAGCATCTTGGCGGGGAACGCGAGCGAGATCAGCTGCAATTGGGCGTGGAGCCGGCCGAAAAGTGCGAAGGCGATATCGACCAGCATCAAAAGCGCAACCACCGGCAGCGCCAGCCGCAGCGCCGCGGGGAATATCGCCGAACCCAGGGTCAGCACCGCGGCCCTGGCCTCCGCCGGCAGCGCATAGGATCCCGCCGGATAGGCTTCGAGACTGGCGGCCAGCGCCCGAATCAGATGGCGCTCCATGCCGAACGTCAGAAACAGCAGCCATGCGGCCAGCTGCGCCAGCACCACCAGAACGCCGCTATCGGCTTCGGAATTCGGATCGATGGTGGACGCATATCCGAAGCCCGCCTGAATGCCGAGAATCTGCATCGACAGCGTCAGCGCGTCCGACAGCAGCGAGACCACCAGGCCGATGGCGATTCCGAGGCCGGCTTCGCCCGCGAGGCGGGCCAGCAGCTTCCAGGTTTCCTCGGCGCCCCGGCTCGTCGAGACCGGCGTCGCCGGCCACGTGGCTTGAAGCGCGATCGTGATCGCCAATGACAGCACCACGCGCAGCGTCGTCGAGGACTGCTTGAGCTGCGGCATGGGAGCGAATACGAAGGTGAACGAGACGCGGGTCAGGACCAGCAGGAAACCGTAGAGCGTTGCGGTCGAAATGCTGATCTGCGGCGGCATGTTCAGTGCGCGAATCGTGAAAGGTTGCCCAGGATCGACGAGGTGAACGCCATCATCTTCATCAGCATCCAGGGCATCAGCAGAATAATGCCGGCCAGGAAGGCGGCCAGCCGGGGGGCGGCGCTGAAGGCCGAGTCCTGAATGGCGGTGACAATTTGCAGCAGGCTCATGAGGACACCGGCCACCAGTCCGATCACCAGCAGCGGCGCGCTGATCCAGAAGGCCGCCATCAGCGTCTCCCGGAGAATACTCGATACGAAGTCGGGGGTCATTGTGTCAGTAAAAGCTCTTGATCAGCGATCCGATCAGCAGATTCCATCCGTCCACCAGCACGAACAATAGGATTTTGAAGGGCGCCGAGATCATCACCGGAGGCAATTGCACCATCCCGATCGAAAGCGTGACCGACGCCACCACGATATCGATCACCAGAAAGGGCAGGAACAATACCGCGCCGATCTGAAAACCGGTCTTCAATTCGGAAATGATGTAAGCCGGGACCAGGATCTTGAATTCCAGATCCTGCGGCGACTTGGGCGCCGGCGCGTGCGAGATCTCGAGGAACAGCCGGATATCTTTCTCGCGCGTGTACTTCAGCAGAAAGGCGCTCAACGGCTTGCC
Organism: Bryobacteraceae bacterium; assembly: GCA_035495815.1. GTDB lineage: Bacteria > Acidobacteriota > Terriglobia > Bryobacterales > Bryobacteraceae > DATJFH01. Next base: position 1,096 of record DATJFH010000155.1, on the reverse strand, counting down.
CGCCTGCTCGATAGCCTGCTCCTGGGTGAGCTGCCCCTTCTGCATGGGGACCCAGGCCTCCTCGTGGATCTGCGAGAGCAGAGGACTGGTGACCAGCATCGTGAGGAACAGCGAGAGTCCGACCAGAGTCTGGTTGGACGGCGCGGACTGCGTGCCCAGCGCCTGCCGCAAAAAGTGCAGCACGATCGAGATGCGCAGGAACGGCGTGACCGACATGATCGCCGCCGGCAGAAGCGCGAGCAGCGTCAGCAGGATCGTGATCTGAACGGGAACAGCGGCCGTGCCGCCCTTGGCGTCTCCCAGAGTAATTCCGAACAGGGACGCGTCGGCGCCCTGCGCGGCTCCCGCCAGCAGCAGCAGCACGAGGACGATCACGAGCGCACCTCGGTCTCCGGGCGTATTTCGCGCCAGGGACGCGTTTCGAGCAGCGTGCACCCGCCTCCGTGAGTCGCCAGCGCCATGGCGCGGTCGGCCACCCTCACGAGCAGAAGCGTGTGACCCGGAGCGAGCGGCCTCGACTCGACCACTTCCAGCAGCCGCTGCGATCGCCCGCGGTTGAACTGCGCCAGACCCTTCCTGCGCAGCAGCCAGAGTGTTACGGCCAGCAAAGCGAGCGTCAGGCCGATCATGCCGAATTGACTTATGATTTCCATCTTCGTTGGTCTACCAGTGGCTGTGGCGCGCGCGCCCTTGAAAATGCGCCCGCCGCATCGCACGCGCACGGCAAGGCCTTCGACCCAGCCCGCCCGTCATTCATCCGACCGGAAATCGGTGACGCGAATCCCCATGGCATCCTCGATGATCACGATCTCGCCGAAGCCGATTACCGTTCCATCCACCAGGATGTCGATGTTCTCTCCCGCCGACCGGCTCATGCGCAGGACGGCGCCTTCCTCGAGCTGCAGCAGCTCGCGCAGGGGCATCACCTTGCGGTCGAGCTCGACCTCCAGGTCGATTCGGATGTCGTGCAGGCGTCCGATCTCTTCGGCCGGCGTCATACGCTTACGGATTGGCCGTCTGCAGGGCCTGGCGGATGGCGTCCAGGTCTTCGCGGGCGGCGATGTTCTGCTCGAGCGCGCTGAACTGCGCCAACTGC
>DATJFH010000154.1:0-45712 GCA_035495815.1 Bryobacteraceae bacterium | reverse complement strand
GGACCGGATCGTCCGAACGTAGCTGGCGAGCGCCTGCCGAACCGTGCTCTCGGGCAGTCCCACCCGCGCCAGGGCTTCGTCCAGCCTCATATCCATTTCGTGAGGATTCTGGATCGGTTGCAGCACCTGCTCTTCGAGAGTAGCGGCGCGGCCGTCCCAGGAAAAGACCTTGCCGTATCCGCGATTCACCAGGCGCGGCACGCGGCGGGTCCCCGCGCGCCCGGCTAGCCCCACGGCGACCGTTCGCGTGTCGGTAAAGGCGTGCTTCGGATCATGGCAGGTGGCGCAGGACACCGAGTGGTCCCGCGAGAGCCGGGAGTCGGAGAACAGCTTCCGGCCGAGCTCCACCTTCTCGCGCGTGAGAGGGTTGCCGGCGGGAACCGGCAGATACGCGTCCAGTCCGGCCGGTATGGTCAGATTTTCCGCCGCGGCGAGCAGACCGGGCAGAAGGAAACACCAGGTCCTCATCGAAGCGGCAGCGACCATATTTCCGATTTCAGCCCGCCCGCAGTGAGGGCCATCCGCGCGCCGGCCGGCTGCAGGCTGAACCCGCCGATCCGGTTCCCGGGCGAATGGAGTCTGTTGGGAGCGCCGCCGGCGACCGGGATTCGCCATAGCTCAGCTCCTTTTCCAGCCACAAGATCGGCTCCCCATTCGAGCTCGGTGAGACCTTCGAACGCGACCTGATGCGGCTCACCGGTTTCCGTCCGGACCAGCGTGATTCCGGCGCCGGAGCCCAGCGCGAGCCACTTGCCGTCCGGCGACGCGGTAAGGTGGCGGAGCTGTTCTCCGCGGTAGACGGTGGCCGCGCGCCCTGACGCGATCTCTCTTGAACGCAACTCGGCTCCATGGATGTAATACACGATCCGGCCATTTCCGGAGAAGACCGCTTCGAATCCGGTAAACGGCCCACCGGCTTCCGAAATCAACGGCGTTAACGCGGCTGTTTGCGGGTCGACCAGGAAGATACCGCCGCGTCCCTTGCCGTCGCTGCCGCTGGCCAGCAGGGTCCTGCCATCCGGGGACCAGCGCACGCGCTCGATATGGGCGAGCTTGGGCGCCACTTCCCGTTCGCTATCGGGGTCGAAACCGCGGATCACGATGACTCGCGAGTCGTGTCCGAAATTTTCCGAGCCGCGGCGGGAAAGATACAGGAGCGACTTGCCGTCCGGCGCCCAGGCGGGCATGGTGTTCCTTCCCGGGAAGCGCAGGGTGGCGCGTTGAGCCTCCCCGGCCGGAGCCCCGAGCGTGGTGACGAACACATCCGTATTTCCAGTGCGCAGGCCGTAATACAAGTCACCGGCAGAGGTGACGCCCATAGGGAGGAAGCGGCCCACATCGCGGCGCAGGAGCCGCGGCTCGCCGCGCGGCGCGCCGTCTTCGATCTCGAGTTCCCAGGCGTCCATGGTTCCCGCGCGGTCGCTGCCGTAGATGATGCGGCGCCCATCCGCAGACCACAGGGGGAACAGATGATTCCCGGGACGATCGATCAGTTTGCGCTCGCTGGCGCCGTCGACGGAGAGAAGATAGATCGTCCGGTCGCCGGAGGATTCACCGGCAAAAGAATCGTACACGACGAAGCGCCCATCCGGCGAAAGGTCCATGCGCTTCGGATAGACCCAGTTCAACGACCGCAGCACCTTCGGCGGACCCCCGGCCGCCGGGACGAGGGCGATCTGGCTGATGTTGTCCGTCCGGAAGAACAGCGTCAGAATGCGCTCGGAATCGGGCGACCACGCGCAGGGCTGGACGAACCCGGCTTCTTCGTTGCGATACAGCGTGCGGTCGCCCGAGCCGTCGATCCCGATAACACGCAGGTCGTAATAGCCCTCCGCGTTGAACCAGGCGTAAGCGACTCGGGTTGAATCAGGGGAAATGGCCGAAAAATAGGCGAATTCCCTGGAGCCGGGTGGCTTGGAGGTCAACGCGCGGCTGTGGCCCGTCGAGATTTCACGAACGGCGAGATTGCCGGTGACCGGGTCTGCGTAGGAAAGATATTTCCCGTCCCGGGAAGGACCGCCCAGCAGAGTAACTTCCGGTCCGCTCCACACCATTCGCGGCGCCGCCGATTCCGCGGCGTGCGCCCATCCCGAGGCGCAGAGCGCGGCTACGGCTGCCAGACTACGCATGAACCGAGATTATCAATCTGCAGGGCCAAGGTCCAGCCGCCGGAAGACCCTCACGAAAGCGAGGAGAACGGAAGAGCCGCCGCGATTCTATTCCCTGTTGAGCCAGCGAGGAAGCTCGATTGCCCGGGAATTTGGACTGCTGCGTCCGTCATATTTCAGATTTTGCCGCATCTACCTTATTCCGCAGGCGCCTCATACCCCTCAGCCAGCGATCGTAATCGTCCGCCTTGCGCCGGAAGTACTCGGCCACTTCCGGATGCGGCAGAATCAGGAAGCGCTCCTCTTCGATCCCCTTCACCACCGCCTCGGCTACCTCCTCCGGCGAGACCGAGCCCTCCACCAGGAAATTCGCCGTCGAGGACATGTCGTCGCCCATCAGCATCCTGGTCCGCACCCCTTGCGGGCAGAGGCAGGACACTTTGATGCCGGCATCGCCATGCGTCATGGCCAGCCACTCCGCCAGCGCGACCGCGGCGTGCTTGGTGACGGCGTAGGGCGCCGAGCCGATCTGGGTGAGCAGTCCGGCGGCCGACGCCGTCTGCAGCAGATACCCACGGCCCCGGGCAAGCATCGCCGGCAGCACGGCGCGCGCGGCGTAGACGTGCGCCCGGACGTTGATCTCCCAAATGCGCTGCCAGTCGTCGTCCAGCGCTTCCACGCCTCCCGGAATTCCGATTCCGGCGTTGGAGCAGAACAGGTCGATGGGGCCGTAAGCTTCAGTCGCGCGCGCGGCGGCTCTGACGATGTCCTCTTCCCGGCGCACATCGGTCTGCACGGCGATTCCGCCCGTCTCCGCGGCCACTGCTTCCGCCGCCCCGGCTTCGAGGTCCGCCACCACGATACCCCTGGCGCCCTCGGCCGCGAAGCGCCGGCACAGCGCGCGGCCGATGCCATTGGCGCCGCCGGTCACGACCACGACTTTGCCCTGGAGCTTCATGCCGCCTCGTACATCCGCGAGATGACTTCGGCCACGCAGGCCGGCTTCTGACTGCCCTCGATCTCCACCGTGACCTGCCATCGCGCCTGCCATCCGCCGGCGACGGCGCTCACCTCGAGCAGCGTCATCCGGTTGCGAATTCGCGAGCCGCTGGGAACGGGGCTGGTGAACCGGACGCGGTTCGAGCCGTAGTTGATCCCCATCTTGAACGGCTGCCGGATGGCGAAGCTCTGCTGGCTCAGATACGGGATCAACGACAGCGTGAGGTAGCCGTGCGCGATGGTTGTCCCGAACGGCGATTCGCGCCGGCAGCGCTCGGGGTCGACGTGGATCCACTGGTGGTCGCTGGTGGCGTCGGCGAAAAGGTCAATCCGCTCCTGTGTGATCTCGAGCCAGTCTCCTACCGAGACTTCCTGGCCTGTCAACGATTTCAGCTCCTCGATGTCCGCTACTTCGCGTTTCGGCAATGGGTTCTCCTTGTCAGCGAAAGGTCCGCAGGGCCGGATCGTCCAGGTGCGGAATCGCGTTGAATGTGTCGAGCGACAGCCGTCCGCCGCTGAACAGAAACCCCGTGAGCGAGCAGTTGCGCACCCGCCAGTTTACTTCCAAACCGCTGCGGTCGGGCGCGGACAGCGCGAGCTGGACGGCCACTCCGATGAACCCGCCGGAGGTGAATGCGGCCACGCGGCGTCCTCCGCCGCCGGCTTCGGTGATGCGCTTCAAGCCCCGCCGTACCCGCTCGCGGAACTCACTCCAGGGCTCGACGTCCTGCGCCGCCAGTTCGCCTCCGACCCAGCCGGTCATCAGCGCTTCGAACATTCTCTGGAAACGGCGGTTGCGGTCGGGTCCCTGCTTCCGGTCTGCTTCCACCAGTTGCCGGAAGCGCTCGTCGCGAGCCGCGAGAACCGGGGCCAGATGGCGAATCACGGCCTCCGCCGGATATTCGTCGAGCTCCGGCAGGACGCGCGCTTCCGGCCAGGGAACCGCGGCCGCGCAGTGCTCCACCGCGACAATCTGCTCTGTCCGTTTCTGGCGCGCGAGCGTTCCGGTGTAGACCTCGTCGAAGGTCTCCCCGCCGCGAAGCCAAAACTCCGCCAGCTTTTTCGCCTGCAGTTCTCCGAGAGGCGACAGCCGGTCGGTGACCGGCTCGAAGGCCGTCGCCTGGCCATGTCGGATGAGCGTCAGATGAGCCAAACAAACAGAGTATACGGTTTCTGATCTAATAGTCCTCATGCGAACGTATGCCTTGACGGGGATCTGCGCCATGATTCTGATCGGTTCCGCGGCGGCTTGCAAGAGGTCTTCTACCTATTCCACCAAGGATGGCAGCATGACGGTGGAGCAGAAAGGCAAGGACGTTAGCTCCCTGACGTTCACCGGTAAGGACGGCCAGAAGGTCACCATGGACGTGGGAGGAGGCAAGGTCCCCGCCGACTACCCGAAAGACCTTCCGGTCTACGAGAACGCCAAGGTGATCATGGTCCAATCCGCCAACGAGAAAAACATGCGCACGATGGTTCTGGAATCGCAGGATGAAGTGGGCAAGATTGTCGACTTCTACAAGCAGGGACTGGAATCGAACGGTTGGAAGATGGAAGGCACGATGTCCATGGGCGAAGTGAATATGTTCACGGGCGTCAAGGACAAGCGGCAGGCGGTCATCCAGATCGTCAGCTCGCCGGAAAAACGCACCATCAACCAGGTGCTGTCGGACAAGTAGCCGCAGCGCGCTTCCTCAACGCGGCCCAGGTCTCGAAGATCCCGGGATTCTCGAGCCACACGAGCAGCCACTCCACCATCTGCTCCTTCTGCCGGCGTTTCTCCGCCTCCACCTTTGAATTTCGGGCGATCAGCCGGGCGCGGTCCTTGGCCTGAATCACGGCTTGGCGGCAGGCGGCGGCCAGAGCCCGGTTTCCTGAGGCGACAGCTTCGGTGTACACCTTCTCCATCTCGAGCAGAGAGCGTTCCAGCTCCTCGAACGAGGTAAGGCGGGCGCCGTCGAAGGGTTGAGCAATCCCGACTCCCGCCTCGTGGAGCAGACCGCGCAGATAGCTCGTGGAAACCGGCGCCAGCAGGGCGATCAACTCGTGCCACTCCGCCGCGTCGAGGGACGCGCCAGGGCGCTCCCGCAGGTACTTTTCGAGCCGCCGCCGTTTGGAACTACTTCGCGACCCCACGGCGGTAGCGCAGAGCGGCGGTGTTATGCGCCGCCACGTCCTTTGAAAATTCATGGCTGCCCGAACCATCGGGCCGGGCGACAAAGAACAGGTAGCTGGTCTCGGCCGGGTGAAGGGCCGCACGCAGGGAAGCGTCGCCGGGGCTGGCAATCGGCCCGGGGGGAAGACCGGGATGCTGATAGGTGTTGTAGGGGTTCGGACTCTCAAGATCGGACTTGTGAATCTTGCCGCGGTAGCGGCCTTCGAGCAGCGCCGCGTACACCGTGGTGGGATCGCAATCGAGCTTCATTCCCCGCTTGAGCCGGTTGTGGAATACGGACGCGATCAAGGGACGGTCGGCCGGCACGGCGGCCTCTTTCTCGATCAAAGAGGCCAGGGTCACGGTGCGGTGCACGTCGTCTGAAGAACCGAGCCTCGCCCACTCGGCGCGAAACCGGTGGGTGAACATCCGGCAGAAATCCCGTGCACTGGCGTGCCGGGTGAAGCGATAGGTGTCAGGGAACAGGTACCCCTCCAGGGTGGCCGCCGCCGGCGCCAGGTCCCGGATCAGGGACGGATCACGGGCCGCCTCCAGAAATGCTTTCGCCGTGACCAGCCCTGTTTCCTCGACCACGGCGGCGATATCGAACAGGTTGAGCCCTTCCGGTATCGTAAGCTCGCGGTAATAGACATCGCCGCGCGCGATCCGGTTGTAGACCGCCAGGGGAGAAGCGGGCGCGGCAAAACGATACTCCCCCGCCTGGAGCTTTGCCGTTGGACGTATGGCACGCGCGAGCATCAATTCCCAGGGGTTCTCGATCACTCCGGCGCCGGCCAGCATTTGAGAGATCGTTCGCGTGGAAGCGCCCTTCGGTATTTCCAGCAGGACCTCGGACCGGAACCCGGCGTAGGGCCGGTTGAGGAAGTAAAAGAGCCCGCCGGCCGCCAGTATGGCCAACAGCAGCAAAACAGCCAGCGGTTTCAGGATTCGCACGCGCCGCGCCTCACGCCTTCCCGCCCAAAAAGTCCAGATAGCTCTGGAGCAGGATCACGGCCGAGAGCTGGTCGACGGCCCGGGCGCGCTTCGCGATGCTGATGCCGCTTTCGCGCAGCACGCGGGAAGCTTCCACCGTGGTCAGCCGCTCGTCCCACATCTCCACCGGTTTGCCCGTATGACGGGCGAGCTGCTTGCTGAAGTGGCGCGCGGCTTCGGCCTGCGCGCCCACATCCCCGCTCATGTGCCGTGGGTCGCCCATCAGGATCCGCCCGACCGACCGCTCCTGCATGATTCGGGCCAGTTCGGCCAAATCGCTCCGGAGGTTCTTCCGCTGGACGGTGGGTAGTCCCTGAGCCGTGATCCCGAGCTCGTCGCTGACGGCCAGCCCGATCCGCCGCTTGCCGAAGTCCAGGGCCAATATTCTCATGAAACGGTAAAAAGGATTGTACGAATTAAGGCAGGTTTCCGAGCCCCAACATTCTATAATAAACACAATGGCTTTGGTTTCGCGACAGCTCGAGCAGATGGCGCGGACTCGTACGTTCCCGCTCATCGGCGTCGGTGTCCTGATCGCCCTCTTGTACTGGGCCAGGGTCTTTTTCATCACCTTTTTCACCGCCGTGGCTATTGCTTTCATTCTGGAGCCGTTCGTGGCCCTCCTGATGCGCATCCGCTTTCCGCGCAGTCTGGCCAGCTTCGTGGTCTGCAGCGTCGGACTGTTGGCGGTGTACCTCATGGGGCTTGGCGCCTACACTCAGGTGGCCAGCCTGATCGAGGATTACCAGCAGAATTACGGCCAAAAGGTCGCCGACGCGGTCCAGAACGTTCGCACCAGTATCGAGGAGATGGAGAAGGCCACCTATCAACTGGTAGTACCGGCGAAACAGCAGCAGAAGCAGCACGAGGAGCAAACCCGCCAGCGTAGAAAGAAAACGCCCGAGCCGCCTCCTGCCCCCGCGCCGGAAACCAAACCCGTGGACCGGTTCCCTGTGACCGAATTCCTCTACACACGGCTGGGATCGGTATACCAGGTCCTGCTGATGTCTTCCTTCGTGCCGTTCCTGGTCTATTTCATGCTGAGCTGGCGCGACCACGCGCACCGCAGTTTTCTCCAGTTCTTCGAGGGCGATGACCGTACCGTGGCCGCCAAGAGCCTGGAGCGGATCGCAGAGATCGTGCGCAGTTTTGTAGTCGGCAATTTTGCCCTGGGTTTGCTGCTGGCGGTTGCCAGTTCTCTCATCTTCTGGAAGATGGGGCTTCCCTATCCCCTCCTGACGGGGCCCTTGAGCGGTTTCTTCAGCCTGGTGCCGTACATCGGACTGCCGCTGGCCCTGGCGCCGCCGATGCTCGTCTCGCTGATGGTTTTCCAGGGTGTCTCTTCATTTGTTCTGCTCGGCGCGATCGTCATGCTGCTGCACATCGTGGCGTTGAACCTGCTTTACCCGAAGTTCGTGGGCTCGCGGGTGCATTTGAATCCCCTGGTCGTGACAGTGGCCTTGATGTTCTGGGGCTTTCTCTGGGACGCCGCGGGACTGATTCTCGCCATCCCGCTCACAGCCGGTATCAAAGCCGTCTGCGACAACGTCACCAGCATGCGGCAGTACGGCAAGTTCCTGGGCGATTGAGTCCGCCGCGCCGCCGGGCGCCCGTTCGGCCTCGTATCTGTCGCCGGCAGGCAGATGATAAAATCGGCTGCCAGATATGCGAATTCAGGTGGCATTCATGATCGGGCTGGCGCTTGCGCTTCCAGCCGGGCTTTCCGCCCAAAGTTCAGCAGGATTGGTCATTGTAAACGTGCAGGATCCAACCGGCGCAGCCGTTTCCGGCGCTTCCGTTACCCTAACCGACGAAACGACTTCCGTGGCTTCCACGCAGACCTCCGGCGCCGACGGACTCTCGCGTTTTGTCTCGGTGAAGCCCAGCGTCTATACAGTCTCGGCGGCCGGACCGGGATTCAAGAAGACCTCGCGGCGGCATCTCACGGTGAACGTCGCCGAATCGGTGACGCTCGATATCAAGCTCGAGCTTGGCGCGGTGAGCGAAACGGTCGAGGTCACCGGGGCCGCGCCTCTTTTACAGACGGAGCGCGGCGAGCTCGGACAGGTGATCGGGCGGCAGCAGATCGTGGATCTGCCCCTCAACGGGCGCAACGCCATCAGCCTCGCCGGGCTTACCAGCGGCGTCACTCCCGGGCCCGCCTTCAGCGACGGTCCGCTCAACCTGGCGAACATCAGCGTCAACGGAGGCCGCGGCGGGGCGACCGAAATTCTTCTGGACGGCGCGCCGGCAACGGTACCCGAAAATTCACCCGGCACGTTCGCCACCGCCACGCTGCCTTCCGTCGAGCGGATGCAGGAATTCAAGGTGCAGACCAACTCCTTCTCCGCTGAATTCGGCCGGACCACGGGCGGCGTGATCAACATCGTCGTGAAGTCGGGAACCAATGCCCTGCATGGCAGCGTTTACGAATACCTGCGCAACTCGAAGCTGGATGCGAACGACTGGTTCCAGAATCGCGCCGGCCGCAGCCTGGGTACTTTTCAACGGAATCAGTTCGGGTTCACCTTCGGCGGCCCGGTAGTCATTCCGGGTATTTATAACGGACGCAACCGCACGTTCGTATTCGGAGGGTATGAAGGCCAGCGCCAGCGCAATCAGGCGACTTCGAACGTCACCATCCCCACTGCCGCGGAAAAATCCGGCGATTTTACCCGGACCCTGAACGCCGCCGGGCAGTCCGTCGTCATTTACGACCCACAAACCACGACGCGCACCGCGGCCGCGGCCGTGCGGGATCCTTTTCCGGGCAACCGCATTCCGGCGGCCCGCATAGACCCCGTGGCCGCCCGTCTGCTCACGTTTTATCCCCTGCCCAACACGGCCGGGACAGGTCCCGCCAATCTGAACAACTTTATCGCCGCCGGCGCCGGCGCCACCGATGACGACAACTTCGATGTCCGCGTGGACCATAGCTTCGCACCAACCAGGAATTTCTACATCCGCCTCAGCAACCGCGATTACCGCCAGGTGAATCCGAATTTTTACGGGACTATCGGCCAGCCGGGCGCCCATATCATCCCGCGTCCGGGCCAGACGGCATCGGTGAACTATATACACAACATTCGCCCGACCCTGCTTTCGGAGACGACCTACGGATTTGCGCGTCTGTTCACGAACCGGCAGTCCCACTCCTTTGGAGTCGACATCAACAAAGAACTCGGTTTGCCTGCCGACCTGGCCGCGCTCAGCGACGACCGCGGATTTCCCGCCATCACGCTGGCCCCCTATGGCGCCATTGGCGAGTCGTTCAACTCGCATTTCAGCCTCGAGAGCCATACGTTCCAGGAAAACCTGACGCATCTGCGCGGTAAGCAGTCGATCAAGTTCGGCGGCCAGGTCCGCATCAACCGCACCAACTTTTTCCAGGGCCAGTTCCCCGCCGGGATGTTCGCGTTTAATCAGGCGTTTACGCAGGGTCCCGACCCGACGCGAGCCACGGCGAACGGTGGCAACGCGCTGGCATCCTTCCTGATCGGCTCGGCAGCGACCGGCGCGGCGACCCATGACAGCCCGGTGTCCACTCAAAGCCCTTATTTCGGAATTTTCGTTCAGAACGACATCAAAGTATCGAAATCCTTGACGGTCAATCTCGGCCTGCGATACGAGCTGGAGATCCCGCGCAGCGAACGCTACAACCGGCTGAGCGTCTTCAACACGGAGGCGGCGAACCCGATTGCCTCACGTGTGCCCTCGCTTCCCAACCTCAGGGGAGGGCTCGAGTTTATCGGCAAGGACCGTGAGAAACAGTTCTTCACAGACAAGAACAACCTTGGTCCGCGTTTTGGGTTCGCCTGGCGTGGACCGCGCGATTTCGTGCTTCGCGGCGGTTACGCAATCTTTTTCTCCGCCTCGAGCGCTACAGCCGCGGGTACACTCGGGGGCGGCGGCAACGCCGGCTTTGCCTCCCGTACGGTCTACACGGGCTCGAACGACGGCGGACTGACGCCGGCCGACCGGCTCTCGAATCCGTTTCCCCGGGGTTTCACGCTGCCCCCCGGCAGTTCCCTGGGCCTGCTCAGTTTCCTCGGCAGCGAATTTCAGACCAATAATCCCTACGACCGCTCGCCCTACGTTCAACAGTGGAACGTCAACGTGCAGAAGGAGGTCGTGCCCGGACTGCTCGTGGAAGCCGGCTATGCCGGGTCGAAGGGCACCAGCTTGCCGTCCGTCTTCGGATCGATCAATCAACTGCGCACGGAAACCCTTTCTCTGGGCTCGACCCTGCTTGACCTGGTTCCCAATCCGTTATTCGGTGTCATCACCGATCCGACTTCGACGCTGCGCCTGCCGACGGTGCAACGCGCCCAGTTATTGCGCCCGTTCCCGCAGTTCACCACGATTGCTCTCGAGAAGGGATCCTATGGCAGTTCGACTTACCATTCGCTGCAGCTCCGGGTCGACCGCCGCTTCCGCAACGGGATGTCGTTTCTTGCCGGCTATACCTGGTCGAAGCTTATCGACGACGTATCCAATTCGGGCACCGGACTGAACGGGCCGTTCGCCTACACACAGGACTGGTTCAACCGCCGGGCGGAGCGCAGCGTATCGGTGTTCGACGTGGCGCACCGGCTGGTGCTGAGCGGCACGTGGGAGGTTCCGGTGGGCAAGGGGCGGGCGCTCGGAGCCGGGATGAGCCGGGCGGCCGACGCCGTCATCGGCGGCTGGCAGATCAACGGGATCGCCACACTCGCCAGCGGGCTGCCTGTGTTCCTGTCGAACAGCGTGAACACTTCCAATTCGCTGGGACAGCTCATCGGGGCCGGGGCGCCGGTGAACGGCACACAGCGGCCGAACAGCAATGGCCAAAGCGCGGAGAAAAGCGGTCCTGTGGTGGACCGGCTGGGAGAATACTTCACCCGCTCCGTTTTCAGCCAGCCGGCTCCGTTCACACACGGAAACGTGGGACGAACTCTGCCCGATGTTCGCAATCCGTCGTCCAGGAATCTGGACCTGTCGCTGTTCAAGAATTTCCAGATAACGGAACAGGTACGGCTGCAGGTTCGCGCCGAATCGTTCAACTTCACCAACACCCCGATCTTCGGCGGCCCCGGCGCTTCGTTTGGGGTGGCGTCGTTCGGCGTCATCGCCTCGCAAGGCAACAATCCACGTCAGATTCAGTTCGGCATGAGACTGGCGTTCTAGGACCCTGGCGCCGCGGGCGGACGCCGTGGCCTTGACGCTGAGCTTTTTTGGATACACAATCTGAGCAGAAGAGGGAGGAGGTTTATGTTGCATCCATCTTCGCTCACGATGTTGTGGGCCGTCTGGGGAGCTATCACGCTGGTCTTCGTGGCTCTTCTCATCTATCGCTCGCTGATCGGCATGAAAGAGGAGGATCAGATCTTTCTCGATCCCGCTGAAGCGGGCCTCGAAAACGAACAGCGGGAAATTGTGAAACGCCTTCAACGGCTGTCCCCCTACATAAAAGGATTCGGGGTCGCATCAGCCGTTTCGCTGGTCACGATCGGGGGGCTGTACACGTACCCGGTTCTCAAGGAGTTTTTACCGAAATAGCCCACAGCCTGTCTTTTCGCTCGCAGCCACGGCGCGGAGTTGTCGTTGTGCGCCAGCCAATCACGCGCGAATCAATTTTTTAGAACCTTTTGGTTCTACAAGCTAGCGGGATTGCTGCTCTCCGGCCGAGAGGGGCGCCGGTACAATCGGGGCGAAAGGACGGAACTCTGACGCCATGGTCGACTTTAACGACAAACCCCTCTTGCAGAAAACCGCCACCATCTGGTCGCAGCGGCGCGAGCGCCAGATTGTAGTACGGATCTACTTCAACACCAGGGAACAGGACGGTTGCCGGATATATACATTACGAAGTGTGGAAGAACTGTAGTAAGACTATGGTACTAAACAGGCTTCTGGGCTATTGACTCTCTAAGTGAAACCAACTAGATTACAATTGTCGTGATAGAGCAAAGAAGAGCCAAACGATTTGAACTGGAACTGCCGCTCGAAATCGTGCGCGCCGGTTCGGAGAGAATATCCGAGATGGGAACCACCCGGAACATCAGTTCGGGCGGAGTCCTTTTCATGAGCACGAAAGGAATGGAGATCGGTGGACCGGTCGAATACGTTGTCACGCTTGCCTCCGGCTCCCATGGCGTGGTGAACCTCCGTTGTATGGGCAAGGTGCTGCGGCTGGAGAAAAAAGCCTCTGAAGATTCAGGGGAGGAGCCGGTCGCGGTAGCCATTTCCCTGGAACGTTATGAGTTCCTCCGGTCGAACGGTCACAATCATTTGGAAATGTCCTGAGCGGCGAGCATCCGGCCCGGGTGCTCCTCTCCGGGGCTCTGCGTGGTTTCCCGTTTCGTGGGTGACCGGTGAAATCCCGTCGACCAGCGACCCGAAATAAGCCGGGATTCAGTCCGCACTTGCGCGCGCTCCGCCGGATCTTTCCGAGAACGCTGGAACATCACGGGCTAGGTACTGCCAAAGCCGCGGCCTATTCTTCACTGCTATCGTTCTTCCCCGTGCTGACGACCGCCGGCGCGGTCCTGGTCCAGGCGAAAGCCGATTTCGTCTCGCAGACAGTCTCTGAATTCCTGTTCGAAGTGATCCCTCCCGGAACGGAGGACCTCGTGCGGTACCAGTTCACGGTCAAAGGGCAGCGCCCGATGGTGCTGCTGGTCGCCGCGGTCGTGCTGGCCACATTTGCCGCTTCGGGCGTCATCCGCAGCCTGATCCAGGGTTTTCACGCCGCCTACGGCGTCAACAAAGGCCGCTCCATTCCTGGAAATATTCTGGTTTCCATGCTGCTGGTGCTGCTCTGCGGAGTGCCTCTATTAGGGGCCTGCGCCGTCATGCTCTTTGGAGGCTATGTCGACCACTTCGTGATGTGGGCGCTGGCCATGGATCCGGTTCTGACGCCTGTGACCGCCTCCTGGCAGGTCCTGTCGAGGCTGTTCCGGTACGCGGTGGCCTTCGGCGCCGCGGTGGGAGTGAATCTTCTGCTTTACTATTTCGGTCCGGTCCGCCGGCAGCGATGGAGCGGCGTGTGGCGGGGCGCGGTGCTGGCGACCACGCTATGGCTGTTCGCTATCGCCGGGTTCGGCTGGTATGTCCGGCATCTCGCCAATTACAACGTGCTCTACGGCGGCGTCGCCACCAGCATCGCTTTGCTCGTGTGGATGTACCTGATGTCACTGATCTCGCTGTTCGGCTGCGAATTCAACGCGGAGTTCGAGGCTCTGACCCGGAGATGAGGCTGGCGGACAGCACCCTGGCAGCGTGCTGCGCCACTATTTCAATATGCGGAACAGATTGCTGTAATCGTCGGTCCAAAGACGCAGTTCGTTGCGGGCCAGCAGCGTGGAACCCATATAGTGGATCTCCGGACGCTGGAAGAACTGCCGGCCGGCCATGAGGACCCAGGTCGAGCCGAACTCGCCGATCTCGTCGTCATCGTCGGTATCGATCACGCGGGTTTCCTTTTCGAGCGCCCGCGACGCAAGCTCCACGATCGGTTTCAGGTCCAGGTACTTGTTGGAGACGTGTACCGCCAGCACGCCGTCCGGCTTGAGGTGGTGAAAATACAGGCGGAAGGCTTCGACCGTCAGCAGATGGACGGGAATCGAATCGCTCGAGAACGCATCCACGGCCAGCACGTCGAAATTCTGGTCCGGTTCGCGCTCGAGGGAGAGGCGTGCGTCGCCCAGCACGACGTCCAGCTTCGCCTGGCAGTCGTTGAGGTAGGTAAATTCCGAATGGGCGATCTCGATCACCAGCGGATTGATCTCGTAATAGCGCACCCGGTCGCCCGGCCTCCCGTAGGTAGCCAGGGTCCCGGTGCCCAGGCCGATAACCCCCAGATACATGGCGCCATCGCCGGCCACGGCATGAATGGCAGCCGCCACGCCGGAGTGCGGACCATAATACGTCGTGGGCATCCGGCGCCGCGACGGATCGAGAAACTGCTCGCCGTGATTGATGGTGCCGTGCGTCAGGATGCGCGTGCCGGTCAGCCCCGTGCCCGAGTCGTTCACCTTGAGGCCGCCGTAAAAATTCCGCACCATCAGCTTGTAGCCGCCGGTGGATTGCTTCATCTCGTATCCCACGTAGCCCGTCAGCGCAGCCAGGCCGGCCAGCCCGGCCAGCCATGCCGCGGACATACCACCGCCGTCCCGCGCCATGTCGCGGCGCAGTACGATCAGCACCAGCACGGCGCAGCCCACCAGACCCAGCGGCAGTTCGAAATACCCCGAAAAAAACCGCGGCGCGAGCAGCCCGACGAAAATCCCTCCGATCGCGCCGCCGATCGATACCATGAGGTAGAACAGCGTCAGATGCCGCGGGTCCGGCCGCATCCGCGCCAGCTCTCCGTGGCAGACCATGCAACACACGAACAGTCCCAGGCCGAACAGCGGGAGCGACACCTTCAGCGGCAGGTTGTCGGTGTCCGTGTACAGCGCGTACGCCATGCCGCCGACCAGAACGGCGAATGTCATCAGGAACCAGTACCGCTTATACCAGCCGTCGCCGTCGAAGCAGAGGATGAAGCTGAGCAGATACAGCGCCAGCGGCAGCACCCAAAGAAAGGGGATTGCGGCCACGTTCTGCGACAGGTGGTTGGTCACGGCCAGCAGCAGGGTGGAGGCGCCGGCCGCCAGCGCGACCCAGAGCAGCATGTCGCCCGTGCCAGGGGCTTCGGCAGGCGCCGGACCGGCAGCAGTCACGCCCTCTCCGTCCGGCGCCTTCGATAGTCCCCGCCATGCGGTGTACCCGCAGAGCAGGACGAACAGCACATAGCCCGCCGACCATCCGTAACCCTGCCTCTGCGTGGTCAGATACGGTTCCACCAGCACCGGATAACTCAGCAGAGCCAGCATGGAGCCCAGGTTGGACAACGCGTACAGCCGGTAAGCCTTCCCGGCTGTCTTGAATCGCTCGCGCACGAACCAGGCCTGGATCAAAGGACCCGTCGTGGAGAGGATCAGGTAGGGCAGCCCGATCGTCGCACCCAACAGGCCGAGAATGCGCAGCGTCGGATCCTCGCCGCCGGACGGCTTCCAGGCCGCATTCGGAATCGCCGGCAGCATCAGCAGGCTGGCGCCCAGCAAAACCAGGTGCAGAATCGTCTGGGTTTTGGGACGAAGGTACCGGATCGTCCAATGCGAATACAGATAGCCGAGGAGCAGCAGCAGCTGGAAGAACAGAACGCAGGCGGTCCACACGGCCGCCGACCCGCCGAACCAGGGCAGAATCATTTTGGCGATGAGGGGCTGGACCTGGAAGAGTAAAAAGGCGCTCAGGAAAATCGTACAAGCGTACAGTAGCATCGAAATGAGGGCTAAAATCCATCATAAAGTAATTTTGGAATCCACGTTTTGAAGTCCGGCCCCGTATTACAGATTTGAAAGGATTCTGGTGGAGTCACGAGGAGTAGCGCTGAGGATGCCGGGTTACGTTCTCGGGGCGTCCCCGGAAACCGAAGAAGCGCGGCTCCTGCGGCTCGCCCGGTCGGGGGATGGGGCCGCTTTCGAGGCGCTGCTGCGGGCTCACGAAGTGACTGTCGCCCGGACTGCGCTGCGCCTGCTGGGCAACCGCCAGGACGCGCAGGATGCCGCCCAGGAGGTCTTTTTCCGCCTGCACCGGAATCTGGGGCGCATCGACGGCGCCGGCAACCTTTCCGGGTGGCTCTACCGGGTGGCGGTGAACGTCTGCCGTGACATTCTGCGCAAGCGCCGGAACATGACGCCGCTCGACGATTCCCGGCTCCCCGCCCAGGGTTCCGCCGAAACCGAAATGGGACGCGGCGAGCAGCGCCGGCTGGTTCTGGCCGCGCTGCAGAGTCTGCCGGAAAAGGAGCGCGCGGCGCTCACGCTGCGGGACCTGGAGGGTCTGCCGACCGCCCAGGTAGCCTCGCTCCTCGGCTCGTCGGAAGCCACCGTACGCTCGCAGATCTCGTCGGCGCGGCTGAAGATCCGGAAAATGCTGGGGAGGCGGTCATGAGCTGTCCGGCTTTCGAGCCCTTGATTGCCCTCTACGTGGAAGGGGAGGCCTCGGGCGGGGAAGCTGTGCAGGTCGAGCAGCATCTGCCGGGCTGCGCCGCCTGCCGGGAATTGCTGGAGGATTTGCAATCCACTCAGTCGGCGTTGAAGGACCTGAGAATGGAACCGGTCGACCCGGCGCTGGTGGCCGCGGTCCGCGCCGGAGTACTGTCGGGAATCGACGGTCGTCGAAGGCTGTTTTGGCCCTGGGCGGCGGCTTTGGCGGCGGCGATAGGTCTTGCCGCCATCCTGCTCGCGCCGCCGCGCAAACCCGGCTCCCCGCCGATGCCGGTGGCGGTTGCGCGGCCGCCCGCGCCGGCAATGGAGCCGCCTCGACGGGAACTTCCGGTATCGCGAGCCAAGGTCCGCCGGCCGCGGCGCCGGTCGAAGCCGGAGCATCCGGCCGAACCGTTAGTCGTGAAGATGTTGACGGACGATCCGGACGTGGTGATTATCTGGCTCGTCGATCAGACTGGAGATTAAGAAATGAAAAGGTGCGCCATTCTATTGCTGTTCGCCGCCATGTCCTGCCTCCGCGCCGAGGAACCGACCGGTCAGGTCTTTCAGCTCAAGTACGCCGATCCGAACCAGCTGAGAGAAGTTCTGTCGGCCCTGGGAAAAGTCGACGCCAACTCACAATTGAAGACGCTGACGGTGGTAACCGGCCACGAAGCCATGCTCGCTATCGAGAAACTCATCAAGCAGTTCGATGTCCCTCCTCCGCCGGTTCGCAATATCGACGTCACCATTTACCTGATGTCCGCTCTGCCGGCCCCGGCAACGACAGCCCTGCCGGCGGAGATGGAGAGCGTGGTCAAACAGCTCAAGAGCATGTTCTCCTACAAGGGATACCAGCTGATCGACACCCAGGTGATCCGCGTCCGCGCCGGACAGGGCGGGGAAGCCAGCGGCGTCGTGAACAACGGCTCTTCGGTCGGCGGCGCGCAAACCATCAGTCAGATCAAGTTCCGCTCCGCCTCCATTGTGCCCGACGAAAGAGGACAGGGCATCCGGATCGACCAGCTCAGGGTAGGTCTCAAGGTCCCCATTCGGGTCACCGCTCCCGGCGCCGCACAGACATCCGTCCAATTCCTCGACACCGGGATATTCACGGACGTCGATATCCGGGAGAACCAGAAAGTGGTTGTCGGGAAGGCCAACATGGACGGCTCCGACAGAGCTTCGATTGTAGTCCTGACGGCAAAAGTGGTCGAATGAGCCGATAAGGACAGTGAAATGCGCCGTCTCACTGTGCTCCTGCTGTTAGTCGCGCCGGCCTTCGCTGAAGAAGCGCCGGCAGCCAAGTACCACCCGTATGTACCCGCTCAGGTACGCCGACGCGGATCAGATACGCCGGCTCTTTGCGACCTACTCCTATCCGATGACCGCCAGCCGCGAATTCAACGTGCTCACGGTCACCGCGCCGCCGCCTTTTCACGCGCAGGTGGAAGGCGCCGTCAAGGAATTCGACGTAGCGCCCGCGCCGCCGCGAAACATCGAGCTGACATTCTACGTCGTGACCGGCGCGGACAAGCCATCCGCTCAGCCGAAAGAACTGGAGGCGGTGGAAAAGCAGTTCACCGCGGGCGGCCATTTCAAGGGTATACAGGTGAGCGACACGCAAGTGCTGCGGACCCGTGCGGGCTTGCCGGCTGAGTCCGGCGCTGTTCGCGTTCGCGCCGCGTGGGTCAACGGCGGCGATAAGTCGAAGGTGATCAGCATCGACGGATTGAAGGTTACGGTCAAGAGCTGTTCGGTCGCCGCCGATATCGATGTCCCGGAAGGAAGGGCGGTCGTGGTCGGGAAAGCGAGTCCGGACGGCCTGCTCGTCGTGGTGGCGAAAGTAACCGAGTAGGCTACCCGCTCCCGCCCGGCCTGGAAATCATGCGTTCAGCCGTTCGAGCGCCGTTTTACTGGCATAATCCAGATCGCTTCCGGCGAAAGCCGTAATCGCCTCCCGCATTTTCTCCCGCAACTCCGGCGCGGATCCCATTTTTCCCAGAAAGCCGAGGCATTCGATTCTCAGGAGAAAGTCGAACGCCGTATTCTCCGCCACGGCCACCAGGGCGGACGCCAGCGGCAGCCCTGCCTGGGGATTCGACGCCAGAATCTCGAAGATCTGGTCATCGGCGTAGCGCAGGAGGTGGGCGACCCGGTCGTACAGCGTCAT
Source organism: Bryobacteraceae bacterium (assembly GCA_035495815.1). Taxonomy (GTDB): domain Bacteria; phylum Acidobacteriota; class Terriglobia; order Bryobacterales; family Bryobacteraceae; genus DATJFH01. Next base: position 27,268 of record DATJFH010000154.1, on the reverse strand, counting down.
CTGGCCGAGCAGTTCCGCCGTCGAAGGATCCCGCAGGAATTTCGTGAATACGTCCGTAAACGCCGCCACCGACCCGAAGAACCGTGTGAGCGATTCGGACTCGATTCGCAGCGGACCGGCGTCGGAAATATCCAGCCGGCGATGCCATCGATAGATGGACGTCCACAGCGCGACCCGCGCCGGAACGCTGCCTGGCGCGAATGCGGCGGACACCAGAAACTTCAGCAGTTCCTCGTCCGCGTATTCTTCGAGCTGGTATTCGGCGAACCTGCACAGCTCGATCCGGGCCTTCTCATCCGCCGCCTCCCACCGGCGCGGTACGAATTCCGGGGGCATGCGCCCCCTTTTGGCGATATCCCTCATCCCGTACTGCTCGGCCTTGAAGACGCCGTGCCGCAGAAACCAGACTCCCAGCCGTTCCAGTGAATCCGGCGCCAGATTCGCCCGCTGCAGGATGGATTGATACGAATTGGAATCCCCTTTCGCGGCTGCGGCGAGGCGCTCCACTTCCTGCGGCGGGCAGCCGTAGCAGAGCACCTGAACCGCCGCCCGGAGGATGTCTTGCCCGGAGGCCGCGGCGGCGATTTCGTAGAGCGTCTCGCGCAGCTCCGGAGCCGGCTTCCGGCGATAGGCCAACTCGCGTAGAAGGCGGGACTGGCAGGCGGGCTCCGCCCTGTGAATGGCGTCGCCCACAGGCGCGAAGATATCCAGTCCGATGAGGCGCGAAGCAGCCGCAAAGCGCTCCATCTCGTCTTCGCTCCGCGCGGCGGCAATCAATGTTTCCGTTCGGCCCGCGGCCAAAGCCGCCATGAAGCGTACGTCGGGATCGGGGAAAGTGAAGGCTTCGGCTGGAATCCCGCTCGCCTTATCGCCCAGCAGCGCCAGGCGGACTGCGGCCTGAACGCGAAAGGGCGATTGGCGGAGCGCCTCGATCAAGTCACGGCCGGAGTCAGAGAGTCCCGGGCCGGACAGGACGCGCCAGCCGGTCAAAGCCAGCGCCGCTTCGTGACGCAAGGCGGAGTCCGGTGCGCTGAAGACGGAGAGGGCTTCGCGCTGCGCGCTCCAGTCGTCCAGGATCAAGCGCACCAGCGCAGCCAGTTGACGTGTAGCCGGAAAGGGCGTACTCGAGTGAATCGCCTGCGCGGTTCGCAAGCTCTCTGCCCGGTCCCGCCGGCCCGCGGCGATTTCGGGCTCCATGGCCGCGGCCAGCGCGTCGAGCCGCTCTTCGGGCCACGGCAATTGCGCTGTCAGCTCGTCTTCGAGCGCCTCGCTCCAGGGCCGCTGCTGCAGAAAAGTCTCGAGGAAGCGGACGTGATCCATGTGACGCCGCATGACGGCGGCATGTCGCTGGTAGATACGGGTGAAATTTTCGATCTGCTCCGGGTCGAGCTCAACCAGCATGCGCGGAACCGTAAAGCGATCCGTGCCCGCGTCGCGCAGCATGCGGGCCGCCCCGTAGCGCTCGTCGTCCACCACCGCGGCGCCGCAGCGACGGCAGTACTTGCCGGCGGGAGTCCATTTGGCGCACCAGAAGCAGCGCCTCTCGCGCCGGACTGCCTGCCCGCAGTGGACGCACAGGTCTGCCGGCTTCCAATCGACGGGCTGCGGACGGGAGCATACCTCGCAGACGGCGCGCATCGGTTCCCCACCTTCCGGCTAACGGCGCAGCTTGCGGACGCGCCCCCACATGAGCTCTTTTTCCTCGGATGGCATGGCCCGCAGGCGTCTGGGGATCTCGTCTTTGGGAAGTCCTTCCTGCCGGAGCAGGACGCCGAGGTCGAGCTCGGCCGTGGGAACGAATTCCGCGCCGCAGCTCCGGCAGAACTTTCCCGGACCGCTGGCCGAGCACCAGAAGCACGTCAGCACCGGCTCGGCCTGCTTTCCGCAGGCGATGCAGAGGTCCCCGCTCTTATAATCCTTGGGCTGCCGGGCCGAACAGTAGCAGCAGTGGACGATGTCTCCGCTATCGACGATGACGCTGCCGGCGGGAGCGGCCGCGGCTGCGGCCTGCATGGACGAGCGGCCCGTGGCCCAATCCATGACCTTGGCTGCAGTGGCCGGGTCGATTCCGCCCACCAGCTCGACCAGCGTGCCGGCGTCCCCCACGGTCAGCAGGTCCTGCTTCGAAGCGACGCCCGCGGCGCTGAGCGCGTCCAGTTGCGCCGCGGTGAGTCCCTTCGCCGTCAAGATGCTCTTCTCGAGGGCCGAGAACTGATTGTCCATCGGACCAGTGTAGCGTAGACACCCGCGAAAATACGTCACCGGGGACGCTCGCGGATGACGCGGTCGGGATTCCCCATGCGCCGGAAAGTGGCGACGCGGACGGCATCAGCGCCGCGTCGGCCGGCCGTCGAAATCGAGCCACCGCCGCCGATCGTAATCGTACAGCTTGCAGCTCCGCAGATGCTCCAGGAAGGAGCGCGGCGTCCAGCGCTCCACCACCAACTCCCCGCTCCGACTTTCGAGCTCGGCTTGCGCGGCCGCCAGATGGTATAGCGGCACGGTCACATCGAGATGATGCGCCGTGTGCTCCATGATCCGGTGCAGCATGAAATTCAACGGACCGGGCGCCACCACGTGGACCGTCATCACCGTCCGCGACTGCGCCTCTCGCCACTCCCGCTCGTCGTCGAACCAGGGGACGCCCGGATGCGTGTGCTGCGCCAGCAGCGCCCAGCTCATCAGCCAGCTCCAGATTGCGAACGGCCACAACATCCCTGTCAAGACCGCCCAAATCCCATGCCGCGCAGTGAAGCCCAGCGCAACCAGGAACACCCCGGAGCATAATGCCGAGTCCGCGACGTAAATGGCGCGCGACGGCTGGACGAAGCGTCTCGCCGGGAACAGGAGCCGCTTCCACCAGATCTCGACCGGATAATACAGCGCCAGCCCCAGCGGATGCCGGTAGACTCTCTCGAGCTTCTTGCGCCAGGCGGGCAGCGCATCGTACTCGCGCTTGGTCAGCGGCGCCCACAGGTAATCGAGCGGGCGCAGGTTGGTGTAGACGTGGTGCGTCAGATTGTGCGAGAGCTCCCACGTGCTGTACGGCGTGAGCGTGGGAAGAAACGCCAGACGCCCGATCAACTGATTCAACCACCGCCGTGAAGTGAAGCTGCCGTGGCAGGCGTCGTGACCGACTACGAACAGCACCGCCAACAGCACCCCGGCCGGCAGCCCGGCGGCGAAACGGACCACCAAAGAAGGATGGCCAACCGCCAATGCCGTAAAGAGGACGTACATCGCGACGTCGGCGGCGAACAGGCCGGCGGCAAAGAGGTCGGCTTTCGCCCGGTATGGCCGCAGGGCTTTCCGCAACTCGGCGTTCCGCTCCGGCCTTACGACAGCCATCCGTCCATTTTCCTACAATGGTAGCGGTGTCCCCAATCGAAGAGCAGATCGCATACCTCACCAAAGGTGTGAACGAAATCATCCGCGAAGAAGACCTGCGCGAACGCATCAAGCTCGGCCGCCCGCTGCGCGTCAAGGCCGGCTTCGACCCCACCGCGCCGGATCTGCACCTTGGCCACACGGTGCTCCTGCGCAAGATGAAGCACTTCCAGGATCTGGGCCACACCGTGATCTTCCTCATCGGTGATATGACCGGGCTGATCGGCGATCCCACCGGACGCAACGTCACCCGCCCTCCGCTCACCCGGGAGGAGATCGACTGCAACGCCGAGACGTACAAGTCGCAGGTCTTCAAGATACTCGATCCGGAAAAGACGGAGATCCGCTTCAACAGCCAGTGGCTCGGAGCCCTTCGCTTCGAAGACATGATCCGCCTCTGCTCGCGCTACACGGTCGCGCGGATCCTCGAGCGCGACGATTTCTCGAAGCGCTACAAAGAGGGCCTGCCGATCTCCATGCACGAGCTGCTCTACCCGCTCTCGCAGGCTTACGATTCGGTGGCCCTCGAAGCCGACGTGGAGTTGGGCGGCGCCGACCAGAAATTCAACCTGCTGGTCGGCCGCGAGATCCAGCGCGATTACGGCCAGCCGCCGCAGATCGTGATCACCACTCCGCTGCTGGTCGGAATCGACGGCGTGGAGAAGATGTCCAAATCCAAGGGCAATTACATCGGCGTCACCGAGCCGCCCGAGGTGATGTTTCGCAAAATGATGCAGATCAGCGACACGCTGATGTACAGCTATTACGAGCTGCTCACCGACATGAGCCTCGCCGCGATCGGCGACATGAAGACGCGCATCGCATCGGGCGAGCTTCACCCCATGGAAGCCAAAATCGATCTGGCCAGGCGCGTAGTCCGCGATTTTCACTCCGCCGCCGACGCCGGCGCGGCCGAAGAGGAATTCACGCGCGTGGTGCGCCAGCGCGAGATTCCCTCCGACATCGAAACCGTGCCGCTGCCCGACGAATTGCGTTCGGAAGAGATGGTTCCGGTCGATAAGCTGCTGGCGCGCCTCGGGCTCGCCGAATCGGTCAGCGACGCGTCCCGCAAGCGAAAAGCCGGCGCCCTGGCCATCGACGGGGTGAAACAACTGGAGCCGAAGGTCCCGATGTACTCCGGGGTCGTCTACACGATTCAAGCCGGCAAGAAATGGCGCCGGGTCTCCGTCTAGAAGATGCCGTCGATCGCTGAAAATGTGGCCATCGCCGCGGAATCGATCCGCACCCATAAGCTCCGCGCCGCGCTCACGGTGCTCGGACTCACCATGGGTGTGGCCACGCTCATTACGGTGATGACGATTGTCCAGGGCGCCAATCTCTACGTCGAACAGAAGGTGGCCAACCTTGGCACCGACGTGTTCCAGATCGCCAAGACGCCTTTCGCCGTAGTGGACTTCACTGCCGTCACCAAGGCCCTGCGCAACAAGAACATCACCATCGAGCAGGTAAACGCCGTGGCCGCGAGCTGCCGGCTGTGCCAGCGGGTGGGGGCCAGCGTCTCTACCACGATCAATACCCATTACCGCAGCAAGGAGCTGCAGGATACCAGCCTGCAGGGGCAGACGGCCAGCATGGTCGATATCGACACCCGTACCGTAACCGCCGGACGCTACTTCAACGATTCGGAGGAGACGCACGGCGCGGACGTATGCGTCATCGGCGACAAGCTGGCGGCCGAGTTCTTTGCCGGCGTGAATCCTATCGGGAAATCGATCCGCATGCTCAACACGGAGTTCACCGTGATCGGCATCTTCGAGAAGATCGGCTCGGTGCTGGGGCAGGATCGCGATAATTTCGCGGTGATCCCGCTCTCGACTTATCTCCGGATGCGCGGCTCGCGGCAGAGCCTCACGCTGCAGATCAAAGCGGCCGGAGGCAAGAAAATCTTCGAGGAGGCGCAGGACGAGGCGAGGCTCACTCTCCGGGCGCGCCGCCACGTGCGCATCGGCGAGCCGGACGATTTCTTCATCGGCACGGCCAGCTCCTACATCTCCCTGTGGGAGAGCATCAGCTCGGCGTTCTTCGCCGTCTTCGTGATGGTCAGCTCGATTTCAGCGGTGGTGGGCGGAATCGTCATCATGAACGTGATGCTGGTCAGCGTGACCGAGCGGACCAAGGAGGTCGGTGTGCGGCGCGCCGTGGGGGCCACGCAGGAGGACATCCTCAAGCAGTTCCTCACCGAGAGCGTGTTGCAGTGCCTGGTAGGGGGCTTCGTGGGAATTGCGGCGGGCTTCGGATGTGCGCTGGCGCTGCGGACGTTTACGGCGTTTCCGGCATCCGTGCAGCTCTGGGTGGCGGCGTTGGGGGTCGTGCTCAGCTCCCTGATCGGGGTGTTCTTCGGAATCTACCCGGCGGTGCGGGCGGCACGGCTCGATCCGGTGGTGGCGTTGAGGGCCGAATAGCTTGTTCCGCAATCTGCTCATGCTGGAAAATCTTTCGGTCGCCCTGGAAACGCTCCGGTCGCGCAAGGCGCGGTCGGCGCTCACGGTGCTGGGAATCGTCATTGGAGTCACGTCCGTGATTTCGGTCGCCGCCATCATCGACGGTCTCAACCTATACATCAAGAGCAAGATCGCGCTGGTGGGCTCGCGGCTGTTCATCGTGACCCGGATTCCTTTCGGCACGGATCCCTTCCGTCTGCCGCAGCGGATCCGCGTCCGAAGATATCTGCAGGTGTCCGACGCCGCCTTCCTGCGAGAGGCGTTTCCTTCGGTGGCGTACACCGCCATCTTCGCCGACCGTTTCGGCCCCGGCATGATGCAGAACGATATCCGCTACGGCAAGGAGCAGGTGGAGCGCTTCTTCCTGCGAGGCTCGGAGCCGGACCTTGCCCAGGCCATCCCGCAATTCACCACTACGGCCGGGCGATTCTTCACCACCGAGGATATGGAGCATAGCCGCTCGGTCGCGGTGATCGGAGCCGGCATCGCCGATACGCTCTTCCCGCGGCTCGACCCGGTCGGCAAAGAAGTGCGGCTGAACGGCAGGCCCTACGAAGTGATCGGCGTCTTCGAGCGCGATCCGGGCCTGTTCAGCGGCTTCGGCGTCGACCAGTTCGTGGTCATCCCGTTCAGCAACTTTCACAAGAACTACCCGCAGGTACGCGAAATTTTCATCGCCGTCTCCATTCGCGACGAGTACGACCTGAACCGCGCGCGCAACGATCTGGAGGACGTCATGCGGCGGCGCCGGCGGGTCCCGCAGGCCGCCGAGAGCGATTTCGAGATCGGCGACCCCAATTTCCTTGCCGAACTCTGGGATCAGCTCACCGGCGCGCTGATCCTGCTTACCGGCGTCATCAGCTCCAACGGGCTGCTGGTGGGCGGCATCGGGGTGATGAACATCATGCTCATCTCGGTTACCGAGCGGACCCAGGAGATCGGCATCCGCAAAGCCATCGGGGCGCGGAAAGCCCACATCAAGGCGCAGTTCCTGTTCGAAGCCGTGATGCTGTCCATCTCCGGCGGCGTCCTGGGTATTCTCTGCGGCGGCGTGATTGCGTTTACCGTGCGCGCTACCGTGCCGTCCGTGCCTGCGACCTTGAGCCTGTTCTGGATATCGGTCGGAGTCGCGATTTCGGTGGGCGTAGGCCTGTTCTTCGGATACTACCCGGCGACGCGAGCCGCCAATCTCGATCCCATTGTGTGCCTGAGATACGAATGAGACAAATCAAACTTTACTGGGTGCAGATCCCGCTGCACGAGCCTTTCCGCATTTCGAGCGGCGCTGTCGCCGTGAAGGACGCCATCGTCGTGCGGTACGAGCAGGACGGCGTGGCCGGATGGGGCGAAGCGTCGCCCATGGCCGGCGCGTTCTATTCGCGAGAGACGCCGGAATCCACGTGGGCGGCGCTCGAGCGGATCGCCGGCGCGGACGATCCCTCCTCCGCGATCGGCGAAATCGACGGCGAGAATTTCGCCAAGGCCGGCCTCGCCGGCGCGATTCTTGACCGCGACCTCCGCGCGCGCGGCATTCCGCTGTGGCAGTGGCTCGGTTCGACGGACCGGCCCGCGCCATCGGGGGTGGCCATCGGAATCTACGACACGGTGGAAGAGCTGGTGGACCGCGTCGACCGCTACTGGCGCGAGGGTTATCAGCGGGTCAAGGTGAAGATCCAGCCCGGTTGGGACGTCGAGCCCGTGAGCCGCATCCGGGCGATATTTCCGGACATTCCGCTGATGGTGGACGCCAACGCCGCCTATACGCTGGCCGACCTGCCGGTATTCCGCGAGCTGGATCGCTTCAATCTGATGATGTACGAGCAACCGCTCGGGCGCGGCGCGCTGGAGGAATCGGCCGAGCTGGCGCGCTCGGTGCGGACGCCGGTGTGCGCGGACGAATCGGCGGAGTCGATGGACATGCTGGAGCAGATCATTCGTCTTGGCTCGGCCTGCATCATCAACATCAAGATCCAGCGCGTGGGCGGCCTCCATATCGCCCGGCGCATGCACGACCGCGCCGCACAGGCCGGTCTTGCCTGCTGGGTCGGAACCATGCCGGAGCTGGGTATTGCTTCGGCGGAGGCGGTCCACCTGGCCACTCTGCCGAATTTTCTCTACCCTACCGATGTGGAGGCCTCTTCGCGCTGGTACACGGACGACCTGATCGAGCCCCCGATCGAGATCGACAGCCGGGGATTTCTTCACGCGCGGCAGATCGAAGTGAATCCGGAGAAACTGGAAAAGTATACCGTTCGCACCGCTCAATTCTGATGACTCGAAAACTGTACTACTGGAAGCTGAAGAACCGCGAGATTCGCCTGGGCGAGCGCACCATCGTGCTGGCGGTGCTGAACGTGACGCCGGATTCGTTCTCGGACGCAGGCAAGTACCTCGATCCGGATCGTGCCTTTTCCCGCGCCCTGGCGCTCGAAGAGGCGGGAGCCGACATCATCGACATCGGCGCGGAGTCGACCAGGCCCGGCAGTTCCCGTATCCCGGCGGCGACGGAGTTGCAGCGGCTGATCCCAGTTTTGAAGCGGCTGCGCGGCCAGTTGAGCATTCCCATCAGCGTGGACACCTACAAGGCCGAAGTCGCCGAGCGCGCCATCGAGCTGGGAGCGGAGATCATCAACGATCCCAGCGGGCTGACGTTCGACGCGCAGATTACCAAGTCCGTGATGAATCACGGCGTCGGTCTCATTCTGAATCACATGCGGGGCACGCCCGACACCTGGGCCCGCCTGGGGCCGCTGCCGGACGTGATGGGCACGGTGGTTCGCGACCTGGGCGCAACGGTGCACCGCGCGCGCCTGGCCGGCGTGGACGCGGCCCGCATCGTGGTCGATCCGGGGATCGGATTCGGGAAGCGCAAGGAGCAGAATTCGGAAATCCTGGCGCGGCTGCACCAGCTTGCCTCGCTGGATTTGCCGATCATGGTAGGGGCGTCGAAGAAAACGTTTCTGGCTCAGCCCGACGAGACCGGAACCAAGTTCGCGACCGCGGCCGCGGTGGCCGCGTCGATTCTGGCGGGCGCGCATATTGTGCGGGTACACGATGTGGTCGAGATGCGTCCGGTGATCCAGGTAGCGGACGAGATTCTGAAAGCCCGCCCCGTGGAATAACGAAGTCTAACGCGCGGCCGGCTTCGCGGTCACGGTAATCCACATCGGGCTCGACCACGCCATCTGACCGTCCGCCTGCATCACCCTGACGTAATAGTAACTCTCGCCAGCCTTCGCCTCGCCATCCTCGTAGGTCACGTTCACCGACGCCTTTCCGGGGCGGCTGCTGAACACGAACTTGTTGTTCTTCACCACCTCGATCTTCTCGACCGGCCCGGTCCCCTCCACCCGTATCTGAATCTTCGGACGGCCCTCCGCCGTGAAGATATCGCCCTGCACGTGGTCCCCCGAGCGGACATCCAGAATGATGTTGTCCGTCGCGGCATAGGCGTGCCGCGCTCGAATCGCGTTCAGGATCCCCTCGCGCGACGTGTCCTCCGCCAGCAGCACGGCGTACGACACGTGGGTGGAGGAATGGTCGCTCGACGCCTGCACGCCGAGCTTGAAGCCTTTCGCCCATGCGTTCCAGACGAAGCCCTGCGGCTTGTATCCGCCGGGCTGCGAATACGGTTCGGTCCCTTTCGGCGCGCGCGGCGCCCCTTCGTACTCGGCCGACGTGCGGTCGCCCTGGTAAATCTCCACCAGCGGTTCCAGCTCCTTGTCGTTGTCGCGCCAGTCGGTTCCCATCAGGGTGGCCGAGGTGTGCGACATGGCCAGCCCGTTCGACTTGCGAAGATACTCGTAGAGCTTGGCCGCCCCCTCCACCCCGTCCTCCTCGCCCTTTGTTTTCGGCAGCGTCTTCACGCCCCGCCTGGCCCAAACCAGGTTCCTGTGGCCGTTGGGAAACCGCAGACTGCGCTCGTAGGCGTAGACCGGCGTGAACCGCCCGGGATAATGGAACAGGTCGTTCGACTTCTGAATGATCCACCAGAAGTACTCGTTATCGTCTCCGGCGTTGTGGTCGGTGAGCGCGGCGTAGTCGAAGTCGGCGACGTCCATGGTGTACCGGTAGAAGTCCCAGATCGATCCGTCGATATCCCCATCGAAGCTGAGATCGGTGTGGCGGTGCATGTCGCCTCGCAGGATCCGCAGTTGCTTGCCGCCCGCGGGAATCCGCTCGGCGCGGACTTTCGCCACCTGCTCGACTTCCCTCGGATGGACCGGCTTCGGTGGACCCGCCTTAGACGGAAGCTCGGCCTTGGTCAGCGCCGGTTCTCCGTTGGGGACTCCCGGAATATCGGCGGTATAAACTTCGTTCTTGACGAAAGGATACGGCTTCGAGAACGCGCGCCCGTCGCCCGCCCAGACCACGGCCAGCCGGCCGCTTGAGGCGGCCGCGATCCCCGCCCGGAGGTCATTGCGCCCGAACGAGAACGGCAGCGTTACCGGACGCGGCGTTCCCGGGACGGAGAGATTGAATACGGCGTAATCCCACATCGAGTACTGTTGCAGGCGGTTCTTCTGCAGGGACTGGCTCCATACCTCGTGCAGTTTTTCCGAACGCCGGCGCATGAGGCTCCAGATGTTCCCGTTCTTGTCGCTGACGAGCTGCGCCTGTTCCAGAAATCCCGAGGGCGGCGTTGCCATGAGAATTTCGGCGTCCGTGAGCACGGCGATCTTAGGTCTGCGGGCCACGTACAGCGCCTCGCCTGCATTTTGGCGAATCAGGAATCCTGTATCCTTGCCCCAGTTCGCTCCACCCTCGTCCCAGGAAATCCACGGACGGCTGTTGCGATCGCAGGCGACCGAGGCATGCGCCTGAAACAGCGGCTGCCGCGTCACCCGACGCGATTCGGCCAGCTTCTGCCCGTCGTAGAGGCGGTAATAGATGTTGTAATTGCCCTCGTCATAAGCGTCCCAGGCAAAGTGAACGCGGCCTTTGGAATCGGCGGCGATGGCCGGCTCCCAGGCGTTGCGTGTGTTCTCGCTCACGGCGAGCTCCGGCTTCCAGGCGCCGTCGAAGACACGCGCGACGATGCGGGAGCGGCCGTCGCGATAGCCTTGCCAGACGACCCAGAGCTTGCCCGTGGAGTCGACGGCGGCCCGCGGCGAAAGATCCGGTCCGCCGGCGGAGATGATTTCCAGGGCGCCCCACTTCGATCCTGATCTCACGGCTACGCCGATCTTCCAGGTATCGCCGGTATGCGCCGATACGGCGAGGTAAAGCTTTCCATCCGGTCCGGCGGCGAGCGAAGGCCGGAAGAATTCTCCCTCGGCCACCACCTGCTTTTCGGAGCCGTCGGTCCTGGCCACGGTCAGTTTCTCTTTTTCCGCCTGGTAGCCGATCCAAGCCGCCCAGCCGTTGGACATGGAATCAAAGGCTACCGTCGGATAGTCGTCCTGCAGTGTATCGCCGGCCGTGAGACTGAGCGAGACGGGGACGCGGTCGACCTCCACGCGGCCGTTCAGGAATTTCAGGGGATCTCCCAGAAGTGCGTCGGCGGGACGGAAAGTGAATTCGCCCTGCGCCGTCCTTATGCGCGCTTCCTGCGCCGATTCCAAAGTAATATAGAGGCCGTTGGGAATCAGCGGAGCTTTGGGCAGCGTATTGTCCCTGGGAATGGTATGCAGCGCGCCCAGCCACCAGTATTTGGGATCGAGCACGGCCCCGAGCCGCGTCGAGCAGGTCCAGGTATTCGCCTGCTGCCCGATCTTGTCTTCCTTATCGAAATGCCACGGCGCAAGGGACGCGACGCGACCCCCGGTGGTCTCGACCGATCCGCTCCAATCCGCCGGCGTCTGGTCGTTCACACCGAAGCGCAGCAGGAAGGAGGACTGGTTCGAGATCGCCGGGGCCGAGCTTTGGCGCTTTCCGCAACCCGCTATAATAATCGCCAAGAGCAGCCCGATCAATCCGCGGATTTTCATTATGTCGCCGAGTGTAACACCGAGAGAAATATGGCGCACGCGCCCTCGACAATGCGTTCCTGTCGCGGCCAGGCGGGCGGAACTGCCTGTAGCGGCTCTCGCGCCACATAAGCCAGCCGCTTCCGTCCGCCGCGCGGAGCCGGTATTGATCGGAGCAATGAGCCTCCCACTTCTTAAAACATGACCAGACGAGAACTGCTGTCCGCTCTCCTGGCAGCTCGAGCCGCCAAAGCCGCCTCCGACAGCCACGTCGGATACCGTGAATACTCCCGCTGCCTTCCGGACTACCTGCGCGACCTCGCTCAGAAAGCCTACTCTGCCCGCAATCGTGAACTGGCGAAGCTCACCGGCGCGCCGGCGATTCACGCCCGGCAGAAGTGGGTTCGGGAAACCTTCTGGAAGCTCGCCGGCGGAATGCCCGAGATCACACCGCTGAACGCCCGCACCGTGGGAACTTTCGAGCGCGAGGGATACCGCGTCGAGAAGCTCCTTTATGAGAGCGTCCCGCGGTTTCACATCGCCGGCAATCTCTACCTTCCCTCTTCGGGCGCCGCCCCCTATCCGGGCGTGCTCTTCCAGATGGGACATTCCGGCAACGGCAAAGCTTACGACTCCTATCAGCGCTGCTGCCAGGGTCTGGCGCGCCTCGGCTACGTGGTGCTGGCGTTCGACCCGATGGGCCAGGGCGAGCGGATCTATTACCCCAATTCCTCCCTGCGGGCGACACGCCTGCGCTCCTCGGACGACGAACATACACAACCCGGCAAACAGATGCTGCTGCTGGGCGATACCTGCACGCGGCTGCAGGTCTGGGACGCGGTGCGCAGTCTCGACTACCTGGCCGCCCACCCCATGGTGGATCCGAAGAGGCTGGCTTCGACCGGCCAGTCCGGAGGCGGGACTCTCACCATGCTGCTCGCCGCCGTGGACGACCGTCTGGCTGCCGCCGCCGTCATGATGGGCAATACGGAAAATTTTGCCTGCGCCAATTTCAATCCGCCCGGCTCGACCGACGATGCGGAGCAGAACCTGCTCGGCGGCGGTCCGCTGGGATTCGACCGCTGGGACCTGCTGTTCCCGCTCGCGCCGAAGCCGTTACTGGTACAGGTGAGCGCGCGGGACTTCTTCGGCACCTATTCGCCGTCGTATCTCACCAGCGGCGCCGAGGAATTCGCCCGGCTGAAGACGGTCTACGAAAAATTAGGGCAATCCGGCCGGATCGCATGGCGCGAAACTCCGCTGCCGCACGGGCTCTCCTATGACTCGCGGATGGAAGTCTACAACTTCTTCGGCCGGTGGCTGAAAGGCGATTCGAAGCCAGTCACGGAGGAGCCGCCCGTGAAGCCCGAGCCGGACGAAACGCTGTGGGTAGCGCAATCCGGCAACCTCGTGCGGACGTTCGGGGGGAAGACCCCGTTCCTGCTCAACAAGGAGCGCGTCCCGCCGAAGCTCCCGGCGCCGGTCGAAGGGCTCCTCGGCGTGCGCCGCCCGGCGGAGACCCTGCGTGCGGGCGTGTTGCGCCGCGTTGCCTCCAAAGGCGTGGACGTCGAGGCCTGGGAAGTGAACTCGGACCCCAAAGTGTGGGTACCGGCCTGGATGTTTCTTCCGCGCGGGTCCGATCGAACCAAACCCGTGGTTTTGGCGCTCGAACCGAACGGACGCAACGGGCGCTGGCGCGAGGGGGACCTCTACCAGAACATCGCCCTGGCCGGTTATCCGCTCTGTGTCCCCGATCTGCGTGGAATCGGGGACCTGGATCCCGAGTTCGGCCGCGGATCGCCGGGCTATGAGAGGTCGCATCAAACGGAGGAGAATTACGCCTGGGCATCGCTGATTCTCGGCGCGCCGCTGCTGGGGCAGCGCGTCACCGATATCCTCGCCGTGATTCAGGCCCTTGCGAACCATCCGGGGCTGGCGGGCCGGAAAATCCGCATTGCCGCCCAAGGCAAGATGACGATACCCGCCGCCTTCGCCGCGGCGCTCTCCCCAAGAGCGGACTCGCTCTACCTGTCCGGCGGCCTGATCTCCTATCGCAGCCTGGTCGACACCGAGAACTACTTCCACTCCTTCGCTAATTTTGCGCCGAAAGTGCTTTTGCACACGGACCTTCCCGAAGTGATCGCCGGCCTGGCGCCGCGCCCGGTGGCGTTGGCCGGAACCGTCGATGCGGCCGGTTCTCGCGTCGAGGTGAAGAGCGTCGGCGAGCTCTACCGGTCGTCGAACGTCCGCATTCTGGAGCGCGCGGATTGGACGCTCGAATCACTCGTGGGATAATGATTGCACGTACCCCGTGATGCGCCTGTTGGCGGTTTTCGTCGTCTCGCTGGTTCTGGTGGAGCAAAGTCCTGCCCGCACGGAGCCCGGTGTGTGCGGTACCTACCGCGACCGCGGACTCGAAGAAGTCCACCTCCACCGTCAGTTCAAAGCGAAGCGCAAGTTTCAGTCCAGGGCTGCCTCCGACGCCCCGGCTCGCGCCGCTTCCCGCGATATCGGAGACATCGCCATCGTGGAAGATTCGGGCGACCTCGTCGCCCGCCGCAACGATTTCAACCTGGACCGCAGGACCGTCCAATTCCAACCCACGGCTGCCTCCACCGCTTATGCGTTTGCCGCAGCCGATCCCAGTTATGATGCGGCCGCCTCTTCGAGCGGAACGCCGCTGCTCAACATGGGAGATGACGACACACGGCCGGCCGAGCTGCCCTTCGATTTTCCCTTCTTCGGCGCCGTGTACCGCCAGGTTTTCGTCAACTCGGACGGCAACCTCACGTTCCAATCCGGGGATGCGACCATTTCCGACCGCTCGCTCGGCCGCATGTCCGCCGGGCCGCCACGTATCGCGGGGCTCTACATGGACCTCGATCCATCCCGAACTCCGAACTCGGTGCGAACGCTGGCCCAGCCCGAGCGCTTCGTGGTGAGCTGGGTCGGCGTTTCCGCCTACCAGGATTTTGGATTGGGTCAGACGCAGACTTTCCAGATCCGGCTCTACCCGGACGGCCGGATCGAGTACGCCTACGGCGGCGTGAATCCGGATGCGGCTGTCGTCGGGATCTCGCCCGGAGGTCTGCGCGGCGCTCCCTCGATCGTTTCCTTCGCGACAGGTGTTTCGGGCGAGTACTCCTCCACTGTGGCCGAGAGGTTCGGCCGCGTCCAGGAGATGGACCTGGCCTCCGTGGCGCAAAAATTTTATCTCAGCCACGACGATTCTTATGACTACCTGGTGATTTATAACAACCTGGGAGTGAGCCCCTGCGCGGCTTCGGTGGCTTGCGAGTTCACGCTGCGAAATAACCGGACCGGGTACGGCGACACCCTCATCGATATCGGCGATGAGTTCGGCTCGCCCAGCCGTCTGCAGTCGGTGATGAATATGGGGCCGTTGAGCCAGTATCCCAAGGACCCCAGGGGTCCGGTGCCGGGGCGACCCGGCACGGGCGACACGCCGGTGACGATCCTGGCTCACGAGGCCGGCCACCTTTTCCTGGCCTATGTCAGCGTTCGCGACACGAGCGATCCGTCGGCCCGCCCGATGCTGGGCGGGCAGCTCGCGCATTGGGCATTCACCTTCGACTCTGAGGCGTCCGTACTCGAAGGCAACCGCATCCAGGACAACGGCGAGGGCGCCAACCCCCGCTTCATCACCAGCGCCACCATGGAAGGCTACTCGCCCCTCGATCAGTATCTGATGGGATTCCGCACGGCCGGCGAGGTTCCGCCGCCCTTTCTGGTCACCGGACCCAGCCGCAGCTTCGCCACCAACCTGCCGCGCGTCGGTGTGACGATGGACGGGCAGCGCCGGAATGTGAGCGCCGCCGACATCATCGCCGC
Source organism: Bryobacteraceae bacterium (assembly GCA_035495815.1). Classification (GTDB taxonomy): domain Bacteria; phylum Acidobacteriota; class Terriglobia; order Bryobacterales; family Bryobacteraceae; genus DATJFH01. The sequence continues at coordinate 11,658 of DATJFH010000154.1, read as the reverse complement.
CGAGGGCCGTCGCACGCCCGACTGGACCGTTTCCCAGCGCCGCTTCCGCTTTGCGTTCATCCTGGTGGTGCGCGAAGGCGTCGAGCCCACCACGGAGGAACTGGAAAAGCTTGACGGCTTCCGGCGGGAATTCGAGAAATTCTATGCACAGGCCGCCTCCGACCGCGCCGCCGCCGATACCGTGCTGCGCTCCAGCCTAAAGTTGTCGACGTTTCCGGCGGCCGGCCTGCTCGCCGGACAGTCCGCGGCGGTGACCGTTTCGATCCAGCGGCCCTCGGCTGTCCCGCTCGAAATCGTTCTCAGCACCCACTCCGGCGCCGCGTCGGCCGATGCATCCGTGACTATTCCGGCCGGCGAGACGGAAACCACCTTCACGCTGACCGGTTTGCAGGAGGGCGTCGATGAGCTTCAAGCCGAGCCGTCCGACTCCAGTTATGATTGGGCTTTTTCGCGCATCCAGGTCCTGGCCGGGCCGGATGCAGCTCAGTTGACGCTGGTTTCGAGCGGCCCGGACCAGCTCACGCTGCGGGTCCGGGATGTCAACAACCTGCCTTATCCCGGCGTGCGTGTTGAGGCGTCGATTTCGCCTGAAGCGCCGGAAATCGCGACTTCCAACGCCGACGGGATGGTCAGTTTCACCTGGAGAGCGGGCCAGACTCTCTCCGCGCGTCTCGAAGGCGCGGTGAAGGCCGCAGTATTCGTGAACCCGCCGGCTGGGGGCAAATGATGCTCGGCTGGCTCTTCGCGGATCCTTTACCCGTCGGCGCGGTGGCCCCCGATTTTACGCTGGCTGATGAAGCGGGCCAGGCCGTGTCGCTTTCCGCATTGCGCGGGAAGAACGTGGTGCTGGTCTTTTATCCCGGGGACGACACTCCCGGCTGCACCAGGCAGTTATGCGATCTTCGCGACAACTGGGAAAGCCTGAAAGCGAAAAACGTCCAGGTGTTCGGCGTCAATCCGCAGAACGCCGTCAGCCATTCCGGTTTTCGTGAGAAACAAAAACTGCCGTTCCCGCTGCTGGTAGATAAGGGCCGGACGGTGGCTGAGATGTACCATGCCAATGGCCTGTTCGTGAAGCGAACCGTTTACCTGATCGGCGCCGACGGCAGGATCCGCCTGAGCCGCCGCGGCGCCCCGTCCCCAGCCGCCCTAATGGCTGCCATCTGATAGCCGGCGCGCGCAAGTCCTGGCCACATTATCGGAAAAACCATCACTACCAGGCGGCGCCCGGCGGCATTGGCCGGCCTTGGAATTGTATGCCGGCATCAGAAGCTCGGAAATTGCCGGATCTCATCAGAGCGGCGCCTCCCGGAGCGGTGGGCGAAGAGCCGGATGAGGCGGAATCGGACGCGCAGCCGCCCGTGGGTTCTGTGATAGACTCTGGACGCTTTGAATATTCCATTTAGCGCATGGAGTTTTCCGATGACACATCGTCTGCTGTTGCCGCTAATTTTCTTGACGGCCGTTTCCTACGCTCAGGAAGCCCGGCTCTCCGGCACAGTCACCGACCCGACTGGCGCCGTGATTTCTGCGACGAAGATCACCGCAACTCAATTGGAACGAAACGTCTCCGTTCAGGCCTCGTCCAGCGTCGATGGCCGTTTCATTTTTCCACGACTGCCAAATGGCACCTACCAGATTCGCGCGGAATCGGCCGGTTTCAAGGTTTACCTGAAGTCCGGCCTGTTACTGACAACCAACTCCGACGTGCTTCTGAACATCATCATGGAGGTAGGAGCCGTCACGGAACAAGTCAGCGTCAGCGGCGAGGCCACCCGTGTATCCACCGAGTCGGCCACAATTCAGCAACTGATCGACTCCAAGCGCATTGTCGAGCTTCCCTTGAACGGCCGCGATGTCTACCAGCTCGCGCGTCTGGCGCCGGGCACGGGAACGGGCGGCTTCAATATAGGGGGTGGAAGAACCGGTAGCCAGAATTCCAACATGGCAAACGTCCGGCTCGATGGAAATCTTAACGTGAATACCTCCTACGGCCAGATCCTGCCGAGTCCCAGCCCCGACGCGGTGCAGGAATTCAGCATCCAGACCAGCGTGCCATCGGCCCGCTACGGCTGGGCATCCGGCGTTGTCGAGGTCTCGACCCGTAGTGGCACCAATGCCCTGCACGGAGCTCTATACGAGTTTCTTCGCAATGACAAGGTCGACGCCCGCAGCTTTTTCCAGCCCGCACGCAGTAAACGCAAGCGCAATCAGTACGGTGTAGCCGCCGGCGGACCCGTTTTCGTGCCCAAACTTTACGACGGCCGCGAGAAAACTTTCTGGTTTGTCAATTTCGAGCAACAGAAGGAGCCGCTTAGCTCGCCGGTCAATGTCTTTGTGCCCACCGATCGCCAGCTCCGCGGTGACTTCTCACAGTCCGGCCGGGTCATCCGGGACCCGATCGGCAACCAGCCGTTCGCCGGGAATATCATCCCCGCAAGCCGGTTGGATCAGCTCGCGCTCAATTACGCCAGGAAGTTCGTCCCCACCACGCCTGACGCATCCGGGCTCTATCAATTTCAGCGCCCGGCGGATAACAATCCCACCAGCTTTCTCATCCGCGTCGATCAGGCGCTCGGCAGCCGCCATCAACTGAGCGCCCGGTCTTTTATTACCCGCCGCACGGGCCCGTCCAGCGCCGGAAACCTCCCGGCTTTCCAAGCCTCGATTGGCGTCAACGATACCGATTTCGTCGGTGTGAGTTGGACGTGGACTGTTTCGCCCAATAAGATCAATACCGCGCGTTTCGGTTTCAATGGCAGTTATTCCAACGCCGAGTTGCTCCCCAAGCTTTCCGATTCGGAAATGCGCGAGCTCGGCTGGTCGGCGAATTATCCGCGGTATAACACCAATGTGCCGGCGATCGCCGTCTCCGGCTCCTTCTCCGGCTCCACGGAATTGTCCACACTCCGCGACTACTCCACTTTCAGTTGGAGTGACGACTTCGCCTGGATTCTCGGCCGTCATACCCTCATGATGGGCATCGATACGTTTCACACGCGCCAGGAAGGATACAGTGTTTCACGTACTCACGGCCTTTATTCGTTCACCGGAAACTACTCCGGGCTGGGGTTATCCGACTACTTCCTCGGCCGGCCCAGCACCTTCCGTCAGGGCAACCCCGCTGTCGATCGTACTCTCGGCCTTCACAGCGCCGTCTATTTCCAGGACGACTTCAAGGCCGGCCGCCGCCTGACCCTCAACATCGGCTTGCGCTACGAGATACCCTTGCCGCCCAAATCGGCTCTGGACCAGACTTCTTTTTACCGTCCCGGCCAACGCTCACGGGTTTATCCGAACGCGCCGGCGGGAGTCCTTTATCCCGGCGACAAGGATATGAATGGCGAAACACTGGGCCAAGCGGGGTATAAGTGGAATCGAAACTACTGGGCGCCGCGAGTGGGCCTGGCTTACTCACTCACCGCCGATCAGAAGACCGTGCTTCGAACAGGCTATGGGATTTACTACGCGCCGGCCTGGGCCAACGTCTTAGGGCAGCTTCAGATCTATCAGCCCTTCATCCGCATCATCGATTTGCAGAACCCGCCTTCGTTCGCCGATCCCTGGGCCGGCTATCCAGGAGGCCGGCCGCACCCCTACGACCGCGAAAGCGGAGCGGTGTTCGACAAGGAAATCGCCGGCTTCGCGATGGGACCCAACTATCGCGAACCTATGATGCAGCAGTGGAATCTCGGCATCCAGCGGGAGTTCGCGGGACACTTCCTGACCACGGTCAGTTACTCCGGCACCCGAGGTACCCGCATACCTTATCTCCACGACATCAACCCGGCAATCTATATTCCCGGCCAGTCGACAGCGGCCAATACCAACAGCCGCCGGCCCCTGTATCCGGACTTCGCGCGCTTCAGCCTGGCCGAGTCCGTAGTCAACTCCAGCTACCACTCGCTTCAGGCGTCCCTTGACCGCCGATTTGCCGCCGGGCTGACGATTCTCGCCTCGTATACCTTTTCCAAAACGCTGACCGATCTCAACAGCGTTTTGACCAACGACGGCGGTGTGCCGAATCCGGACAACCGCCGCCTGGAATGGGCGCCCGCCGACCACGACCGTACCCATGCGTTCATAACTTCGTGGATCTACCAGATCCCCTTCGCCTCCTCCCGGCGGGGGTTGAGCCGCGCTTTGCTTCACGGTTGGGAGTTGAACGGCATCTGGTCCGCGTACAGCGGAGGGCCGCTCACATTCGCGACATCCCAGGATCGGGCTCTGCGCGGACAGCCGAATCGCGCCGATCGGCTGCGCGACCCGCGGCTGGCAGGCGGCCGGTCCCGAGCCGAATTCACCGCCCGCTATTTCGATACCTCGGCGTTCGCGGCCAACCGCATCGGCGAGTTCGGCAATGCCCCCCGCGCCGAAGGACAGCTTCGAGGGCCCGGCTCGATCGACGTGACGCTAGGCGTCTTCAAACGCTTCCGTGGCTTCCGGGAGAGTCATAACCTCCAGTTCCGCACGGAGATGTTCAACGCCTTCAACCGGCCCAACTTCTCCAACCCCGGAACCAACCTTGATACGCCGGCGGCGTTCGGCCGTATCGTCAGCGCCGCCGACGGCCGGATTCTTCAGTTCGGCCTGAAATACTCGTTTTAAATCCTCGTAGCAACGCTCCCGGAGCCGGTCACCCCACTTGACCAAGAGCGAATAAAAGGCGAAAATAGAAAAATGCTCGTCGGCATCGCAAAGCTGGCCGCGGAAAGCGAGCTTCTGGAATCCAAGCGTCAGGTGGAGTACCTCGAACTACCCGCCCGCAGCATCCTCAATCGGACGAAGCCCGGAATGCCGTTCGCCTGGGCGATCAATCCCTATCGTGGCTGCGAATTCGGATGCCGTTACTGCTACGCCCGCTACACGCACGAATTCATGGGCATGGAGGACGGCCGCAAATTCGAGGACAAGATCTACGCCAAGGCGCATACGGCGGAGCTCCTCCGGCGCGACCTGCGGAAAGTTCTACCCGGCCAGTCGATCGCCATCGGCACCGCGACCGACCCCTATCAGCCCGCCGAGCGCCGCTTCGGTAAAACCCGCGCCATCCTCGAAGTGTTCGCCGAAGGGAAGGGACGCAGCGTCTCCATCACCACCAAATCCGACCTGATATTGAGGGATTTGCCGCTGCTTGCCGAACTTCAGCGCAAGAACGAGCTCCACGTGAATATGACGATCACCACGCTCGACAGCGACCTCGCGCGTCTGATCGAAATACGGGCGCCGCGGCCGGATCTGCGGCTGGAGGCGGTGCGGCGCATGGCGGAGGCGGGTCTGAGCGTGGGTGTCTTCTCCAATCCGATCATGCCCCTGATCACCGACAGTGAAGAGAACCTGGAGCCGCTCGCGTCTGCTGCCGCCGCGGCGGGAGCGCAATATTTCGGCGGGGGCGTCCTGTTCCTGATGCCGTGCGCGCAGAAAATATTTTTTCCCTTCCTCGAAAAGAGCTTTCCGCACCTGCTTTCCCGTTACCGGCAGCGTTTCGAGGCGAGCGCGTATCTGCGCGGGCCCTATCTCGAAACCATCCGCGCCCGTGTCCGCCGGATCCGCGAACGCCACGGCCTCGCGCCGGCGCCCGCCTCCCATGCGCCCGAAATCTGGCCCGGCGGCGAACAGTTGGCGCTGTTTCCGGAACCCTGAGCCGCTCTCCTGTTATTCTCGTAAGAGTGCCGGCCTCCGCTATTCCACGCTCCTCGCGCCTCGCGACTTTGCAGCCCACGGCGGTGAACGCCATCCTGGCCGAGGTGCGAGAGCTCCAGGCGGCCGGCCGCACCCTTAGCTCCCTCATGCGCGGCGAACCGGATCTGCCTACGCCGCCGCACATCGCCGAAGCCTGCATCCGAGCCCTGCGCAACGGCCGGACGAGCTATCCGGACAACCGCGGCGAAAAGAATTTCCGTGAAGCCGTCGCCTTGAAATTGCGCCGCGACAACAACCTCGAATACGATCCCGCTTCCGGGATCCTGATCACGACCGGCGCCACCTTCGGCATCTACGCCGCGCTCACCGCCCTGCTTGACGACGGCGCCGAAGTCCTGCTCCCCGACCCGATCTACGACGCCTACCAGTCGCCCGTCCGGCTCGCCGGTGGACGCGTCCGCCCGGTGACCGCGCAGATCCGCGGCGGCCGTTTCGTCCTGTCCGAAGAGGCGCTCGAAGCCGCCTGGACGCCGGCCGTGAAAGCGCTCATTCTCAACACACCCTGGAATCCCACCGGCTCCGTGCTGACGCGCGAAGAGCTGGGCGTCGTTACCCGCTTCTGCGAGCGCCGCAACGTGGTCCTCATCAGCGACGAGATTTACGAGGCAATCACCTATGACGGTCACCCACACCTTTCGCCGCTGGCCGTCTCGCCGGCGCTGCGAGAGCGCTCGATCCTGGTCAACAGTCTCTCGAAGACCTACGCCATGACCGGCTGGCGCGCCGGTTATTGCGCCGGTCCGGCGCCCTTAATCTCCTCCATGCTGCTGGTGCTCCAGCAATCGAGCCGCGGTCCGGCCACCTTCATTCAGGACGCGGCCGCCGAGGCGCTCGCCGGCCCCCAGGACTGCGTCGCCGGGATGCGCGCCGAATATGCGCGCCGCCGCGCCCGCGTGCTGGAAAGGCTGGACGGCATTCCCGGCGTCCGCGTCCTGGCGCCCGAGGGCGGCTTCTTCGCCATGGCGGACGCGCGCGAGCTGGGTATCCCGTCCGCCGAAATCCGGCGGCGGCTGCTTCACGATCACTCCGTCGTCGTGGTCCACGGCAGCGCCTACGGGCCGGCCGGCGAGGGCACCCTGCGTGTCTCCTTCGCCAGCGGCGGCGATACGCTCGAGCGCGGGCTCGACCGTCTTCGCGCAGGACTGGTCCAGATCGCGGAGTCCGCCGGATGAGCCTGGTCCAGGTCGCTCCCCCGCCGGTCGCGGTGGACGCGCTCGAGCGCGATCTCCGGAGCCGCATCGAAGGGGAAGTGCGCGTCGATAAAATCTCGCGCGCGCTCTACTCGACCGTCGCCAGCGTGTACCAGATCGAGCCGGCCGGCGTCGTCGTGCCGAAAAATCGCGAGGACATCGTTCGCGCGCTCGAGATCTGCCGCCGCCACGGCTGCCCCATCACGATGCGCGGCGGCGGCACGTCGCAGGGCGGCCAGTCGGTCGGGCACGGGCTGCAGATCGACACGTCGAAGTATTACAACCGCGTCCTCGAGATCAACGAGCAGGAGCGCTGGGTGCGCGTCGAGCCGGGCATCGTGCTGGACGAGTTGAACGCGAGGCTCGCCTCGATCGGCATGCGCTTCGCGCCCGATATCTCCACCGCCAGCCGCGCCACCATCGGCGGCATGATGGCCAACAATTCGAGCGGCGCGCGCAGCGTGCTTTATGGCAAGACCATCGATCACGTGCTGGAGCAGGTAGTCGCCCTCGCGGACGGCAGCGTGGCGCATTTTCGCGAGATCCCGCGCAGTGAGATTCCGTCCGGCGGGACGCTCGAAGCCGCCTGCTACGCCGCCGTGCTTCGGCTCGCCGAAACACACGCCGCCGAGATCGACCGCCGCTATCCCAAGATTCTGCGCCGCGTCGGCGGCTACAACCTGGACGAATTCTCGAACCCGGCGCGCCCCGTCAACCTGGCGAAAATCATGGTGGGCTCGGAAGGCACGCTCGGCATCGTGCTCGAAGCCAAGCTGCGCCTGGTGCCGCTTCCGAAAGCGAAAGCCGTGATGGTCATTCCGTTTGCCGAGCTGCTGGAATCTCTGGCCGCCACGCCGGTCATCCTGCGGCACAAGCCGTCGGCGGTCGAGGTGATGGACAAATCCATTCTCGACTTCACGCGCCAGAACGCCGGCCTCGACCGTATCCGCCAGACGTACATCGCGGGCGACCCGGGGGCAACCTTGTGCGTCGAATTCTACGCCGACCGTCCCGAAGACCTGCCGCCGCGCCTGGCCGCGCTCGAAGAGGACCTGCGTTCCCGCGGCCTCGGCTACGCCTATCACTCCGAACTGGACTTGGCATCGCAGGCCCGCATCTGGAGCTTGCGCGAAGCAGCGCTCGGACTCTCTACGGCGATGAAGGGCGACGCCAAATCGGTGTCGTTCGTCGAGGACACCGCGGTTGCGCCGGAAAAGCTGCGCGATTTCATCGAGCGCTTTCTGCAAATCATTCATCGTCACGAAACCACGGCCGGCGTCTACGCGCATGCTTCGGTTGGCTGCCTGCACGTGCGTCCGGTGATCGATCTCAAGACGGATCGCGGCATTCGCCAGTTCGAGGCGATCGCGCAGGAGGTGGCCGGCCTGGTGCTCGAATTCGGCGGCGCCCTGTCGGGCGAGCACGGCGACGGCTTCGTGCGCAGCCCGTTCATGCGGCAGATGTTCGGCCCCGCGCTTTACGAGGCGTTCCGCGAGATCAAACGCACGTTCGATCCGCAGGGAATATTCAACCCCGGCAAGATTGTGGATTCGCCGCCGCTGACCGCCAACCTGCGCTTCGGCGCCGGCTACAGGACTCCCAATCCGGAATCCTGGTTCGACTACTCGGAGTTCGGCGGCCTGGCCGGAGCGGTGGAGATGTGCAGCGGCGTCGGCGCCTGCCGGAAGAAGCTGGCCGGCACGATGTGCCCCTCGTATATGGCGACGCGGGAAGAATCGCATTCGACGCGCGGCCGGGCCAACGTGCTGCGTCTCGCGATGACCGGCGCTTTGGGCGAAGCGGGCCTCGGCGACGACGGCGTCTACCAGGCGCTCGATCTGTGCCTGGAGTGCCGCGCCTGCAAATCCGAATGCCCCGTCGGCGTGGACATGGCCCGCTTCAAGAGCGAGTTCCTGGCAGACTATTTGGGCAGACACGGCACGCCGCTCCAGGCGCGCGCCCTGGGCAATGTGCATCGCGCCGCCGTGTGGGGCAGCCGCTTCGCGCCGTTTTCCAACTGGCTGGCCGCCAGTTCGCCGGTCCGGTGGCTTAACGGGAAGCTGCTCGATATCGACCCGCGCCGGAGCCTTCCCGTCTGGAAGCGGGATACCTTCGAGCGCCGCCTGGCCGGGAGAGCGCGCGCAGCCGGAACCCGCGAGGTTGCGCTGTTCAATGACACGTTCACCAATCATTACGACCCCGAGATCGGCATCGCGGCGCTGGAGGTTCTGGAGATTGGAGGCTGTCAGGTGGACGTCGTCAGGCCCGACTGCTGCGGCCGTCCGCTGATCTCGAAAGGCCTGCTGGCCGCCGCGCGCGCGCAGGCCGCAAAAGTGGTTGATGGACTGTTCCCGATTGCCAGCCGCGGCGGCAGGATTCTGTTTCTCGAGCCGAGCTGCCTGTCGGCGGTGAAAGAGGACGCACCCTCCCTTCTCCGTGGCGATGCGCAGCAGAAGGCGCGTGCCGTAGCCCAGGCCTGCCAGCTATTCGACGAGTTCGCCGCCACGCTGGACCTGCCGCTGCGGGCGGGTCCGGCTAAGATCCTGCTGCATGGGCATTGCCATCAGAAATCGATGGGCCTGCTGCCGGCGACGGTCGCTCTGCTGTCGCGCATTCCGCAGTCGAAGGTGGTGGACCTCGACGCCGGCTGCTGCGGCATGGCGGGCTCGTTCGGCTACACCCGCAATCACTATGAGGTGTCCGAGGCGATTGCCAATCGCAAGCTGCTGCCGGCCGTGAAGACGATGAGCACGGCCGATGCGCTGGTCGCGCCCGGCACGAGCTGCCGTCACCAGGTGGCGGAGCTGGGCAAGGTGAAAGCGGTCCATCCCGCGGTTCTGATCCGAAGCCTGATTTCCGAAACCTGAAGTCCGCCGGCGCATCTAATTTTTAGATCGGACGGTGATAAAGGCAATCATGAAAATGCTCCTCGCATGCGTGGCCGCCGCTCTGTTCGAGGGCGCTCTCTTCGCGCAGACCGGAAGTTATTTTCCGCTACAAGCCGGCGACTCCTGGCTCTACCGGCTCAAACAGGGCCGCATCCCGGTATCCGACGAGTTCCGCTCCATTTCGGTGGAGGGCAAGCAAACCGTCGGTGGACAGGAGTATTTCGACGTCCGCTACTTCGGGCAAGCGCTTCTGCTGCGGGATACAGGCAACAGCGCCCTGGTGGCGCTCGACCGGCAGTCCGGCGTCGAAAAACCCTGGCTTTCGCTGGGATTTGCCGAGGGCTCGACGTTTCCGTCGGGAATCGACTCATGTAGTACATCCGGAACAATCGTTTCGCGGAACGCCACAACTAATGTTCCAGCCGGAGAATTTGCAAATGTGGTACAGGCTGCTTTCCAGGGACCTTGCGCGGACGCGGGCGCAACCCGGCAGCTCTACGCGCCGGACATCGGACTGATTGTTCACGAGGAGACCAGTTTCGCGGGGCCCCGCCTTTACGAGCTGGTCTACTATCGCGCCGGGCGGGGGACCGCCGCCAGTCCGGAAATTTCGTTTACGGTCGCATTGAATGCGCCCAGTTATCCGGTCGGAGGCGTCCTCGATGCGCGATTGACGCTGCGGAACACTACCTCGCAGCCGGTGCTCCTGCATTTTCCCAGCGGACAGACTTTCGATCTGAAAATGTACAACGAAAAGGGCGACGTGGTTTTCGCATGGTCGGCCGGCAGAGCCTTCGCGCTGATCGTCCGGGACGAGACGTTCGGGCCTGGTGAGCATACATTTGGCCTGACCGCTCCGCTGACCAATCTGCCGGCCGGCCGCTACAGGGCGCAGGCGTTCATCACGACGGCGCCGATCCTTTACACCGGCGAGGTTGCTTTCGAGATCACCGGAAACTGAGCGCAGTCTCAGACAATCAACATGCAGTCCCCGTACGAATAGAATCGATAGCGCTGCGCCACCGCGTGCCGGTAGGCGTCGAGGACAAACTCCCTGCCGCCGAAGGCGCACACCAGCAGCAGCAGGCTGGTCTTCGGCAGATGAAAGTTGGTCAGGATGGCGCCGACGGACTGAAATTCGAAGCCGGGATAGATAAACAGATCGGTCTCTCCGCCCACTCCGCCGCGAGCCATGCTCTCGAGCGTCCGCACGCTGGTGGTCCCGACGGCAACACGTCTCGCCGCAGCCTCAATCTTCGCCCGGTTGTCAGGCGTAATCTCGTACCGCTCGGCGTGCAGATGATGACGCGTGATCTGTTCCGTATGGATCGGCTGAAAGGTCCCAAGACCCACGTGGAGCGTCACGTAGGCGATTTCCGCGCCCGCCCGCCGGCATTCCTCCAGGATCTCCGGAGTAAAATGCAGACCCGCCGTGGGCGCGGCCACCGATCCCTTTACGCGAGCGAAGACCGTCTGGTAGCGCTCCCGGTCGGCGGGCCCGGCCGCTCGTCCGAGATACGGCGGCAAAGGGACCGTCCCGAGGAGCTCGAGCGCCGCGAGCGGATCGCCGCCCGGGAACTCCGCCCGCGCGACGCCGTCGACGGGGTCGCACAGCAGCAGGACCTGGGCACCGTTGGCGAGAAAGAGCCGCTCTCCCGCTCGCAACCGCCGAGACGGCTTGAGCATCACCTCCACCGGCCCGGGTCCGGGCGCGAGCACCAGGAGCTCGATCCGGCCCCCCGTCTCCCGCCGCGCTTCGAGGCGGGCCGGCATGACCCGCGTGTCGTTCGCGACCAGCAGATCACCCGGCGCGAGGAGCTCCGGAAGCTCGGCCACCCGGCGGTCTTCCAGCCGATCGCCTCGTCGCCCGACGACGA
>DATJFH010000153.1:0-4710 GCA_035495815.1 Bryobacteraceae bacterium | reverse complement strand
ATCGGGGCCCGGCAGCCGGTTATTTTCGAGCCTGCGCCGCGCCGCATACGCCACCCGCAACCGGACGGATCCAATCGCCGTAAACTGATTACATGTGGTACCTGGCGCTTGGTCTCGTGCTCAGTGTTCCGCTGTTAGCGCAAGATCCGGAAATCCGGTTGGTCTCCATCGCTAGCGGCATCGTGGCTCCCACCGACATCCAGAGCGCCCGCGACGGCAGCGGGCGGCTGTTCATCGCCCAGCAGGATGGAACCGTCAGGATCCTAAAAGCGGGCGCGCTGCTGGCGCAGCCGTTTCTCGACATCCGGTCGCGCACGCGCGCCGAGGGCGAGCGAGGCTTGCTCGGTCTGGCGTTTCCTCCGGACTACGCCGGCAAGCAGCGCTTCTACGTGAATTACACCGACCTTAACGGGAACACGGTGATCGCCATGTACCGGGCGGGAGCCAACCCGGACGTGGCCGACTCGTCCTCTGAGACCGTGCTGCTCAATATTGCCCAGCCGTTCCCGAACCACAACGGCGGGCAGCTGCGCTTCGGTCCGGACGGCTACCTTTACATTGGGATGGGAGACGGTGGATCGGCGGGCGATCCGATGAACAACGCCCAGAACCGGAATTCTCTGCTCGGCAAGCTGCTGCGGATCGATGTCGAGAGCGATCCTGGCCGCGTCCGGATACCGCCGGACAACCCTTTCGTCAACGTCAGCGGGGCGCGGCCCGAGATCTGGGCCTACGGTCTGCGCAACCCCTGGCGCTTTTCCTTCGACCGGGCCACCGGTGATCTGTTCATCGGCGACGTGGGACAGGATCGCTGGGAGGAGATCGACTTCACGCCTGCCGCGAGCCGGGGTGGAGAGAATTACGGTTGGCCGGCGGCCGAGGGCCAGGCCTGCTTCCGGACCAACTGCAGCATGCAGGGGACGGCCTTGCCCGCTGCAGTCTATGGGCACCAGAGCGGGGACTGCTCGGTCACCGGCGGATTCATGTACCGCGGCCCGGGGTCGCCTGGTCTGCGCGGCACGTACCTGTTCGCCGATTATTGCACGGGACGGATGCGGGCCATGCGCCGCGAGGGAGACAGGTGGGTGAGCAGCGTGGTGCTGACGCCGGGCGGCCAGATCACCACCTTCGGCGAGGACGAGGCCGGCGAGATCTATGTGGGCGACGCCGGCAGACGCACGCTGTACCGGATCGAAGGCAGCGCGGCGCCGCGCATTACGTCCGCCTTGGTCAACCCGGCCACCAATGCGCCGGGCGTGGTGGCGGGCTCGATTGCCAGAGCCTACGGCCTGGGCTTGTTCGACACGCCAGGTGAAGTGACGGCGCCCGGGCCGGGGCTTCCGATTACCCTTGAAGGCGTCTCCGTGAAGGTGGATGACATTGCAGCGCCTGTTTCGAGGGTGTCGAGCCGCAATGGCGTCGAGCAGGTGGAATTCCAGCTTCCCTTCGAGGCGGCTGGACGGAGCTCGGTGACGGTGGTGGTGTCACGCAACGGCGCGGCGGGAGCTCCAGTGAACGTGCCGCTGGCGCCGGTCCAACCGGGACTCTACGAGGGCGTGGGACGCAGCGAGGATTATACGGTGGTCACGGTGGCGCGTCCGCTCGAGCCGGGTGAATCGGCTTATGTGCGGGCCACCGGTCTGGGTCCCGTGTCGAATCCTCCGGCGACGGGCGCTCCGGCCACATTCGATCCGTTGCCGGTGGTGACGGGGAAGGTAGAGCTTACACTCGCCGGGATGCCTTGCGAGGTGGAGTTCGCAGTCCTGGCGCCGGACCTGGTAGGTATCTACCAGATCAATTTCCGGGCGCCGGCCGGAGCGCCGTCCGGCATGCAGGACCTGGTGGCAAGCATCGGGGGCGTGTCGAGTCCGCCGATCAAAGTCGCGGTGCGCTGACGGTTCGTTAGCGTTGAATTCGCGCCGACCCGCCTTGGGCGAAGCTCCGCACCTGCTCGATGGTGGCCATGGTGGTGTCGCCGGGGAAGGTCGTGATCAGAGCGCCGTGAGCCCAGCCCAGTCTAATGGCATCCTCGGGCGCCTCGCCGCTCATCAGTCCGTAGAAGAAGCCGGCCGCGAACCCGTCGCCGCCTCCGACCCGGTCGAGCACGTCCAGTTCGCACTGCGGCGCGACATGAGTCTGGCCGTTGATCCAGGCCACCGCGCTCCAACTGTGACGATTGGTCGAATGCACATCGCGCAGCGTGGTAGCCACGATTTTGATCTGCGGATGCCGCTTGACCACGTTATCGATCATTCCGAAGAACGCGCTCGGATCGAGCTTCGACCTGGCGGCCACTTCCGGACCGGCGATGCCGAGCCCCTTCTGCAGATCCTCCTCGTTGCCGACCAGCACGTCGACGTTCTCCACGATGCGTCCGATGACAGACACGGCGCGGCTCTCGCCGCCGGAGATGCTCCACAGCTTCTGCCGGAAGTTCAGATCGAAGGACACGACGGCGCCCGCCGCCTTGGCTGCTTTCATCCCTTCGATGATCAGTTCGGCCGTGGTCTCGGAAAGGGCGGCGAAGATTCCGCCGCTGTGGAACCAGCGCACGCCGCCCGCGAAGATCGCGTTCCAGTCGAAGTCGCCCGGCTTGAGAAGGGCGGCAGCCTCGTTCGAGCGGTTGTAAAAAACCATCGGCGCGCGGACGCCCTGGCCGCGGTCGCTGTAGACGGCGGCGATGTTGGGACCGCGCACGCCGTCGTGCTTGAACCTCTTGTAGAAGGGCCTGACCCCCATGGAGCGGACCCGTTCGGAAACCAGGTCGCCGACCGGGTAGTCGACCATGGCCGACACGATGGCGGTCTGCATACCGAAGCAGTCGGCGAGGTTGGCGGCGACATTGAATTCGCCGCCGCTCACGTGAATCTGATATTCGTGGGCCTTGCGAAAAGGAAGGATGCCGGGGTCCAGACGGTGGACCAGGGCGCCGAGCGAAACCAGGTCCAGGGCGCCGTCGGGACGAATATTGAGTGCGCTGTTCATTTTATTCTCCGAGGATCACGTAGGGAAAAACAATATAGCAAATGCGGCGCGGCCGCCGGACGCCGCTCACGCTCCAAAAGTGATCCGAGTACTGCGCGCTGCGAACGGCAACGTACGAAGACGTGGATAGCTCTGGTATTACGCGTTATACGTGCCCGACGCCGTCCGCCCGCCCCGTCCGGTCCAGTTGGTATGGAAGAACTGGCCGCGCGGTTTGTCGACCCGCTCGTAGGTGTGGGCTCCGAAGAAGTCCCGCTGGGCCTGCAGCAGGTTCGCCGGCAGCCTCGCGGTGCGGTACCCGTCGTAGAACGAGAGGGCCGTCGAAAACGCCGGGGTCGGCACGCCAAACTGAATCGCGTGCACGATGCCGCGCCGCCAGGACGCCTGATAATCGATCAGCGTCCTGCTGAAGAAATCATCCAGCAGCAGATTCGTAAGCTGCGGGTTCTTGTCGTAAGCTTCTTTGATCTTGCCGAGGAAGCGGCTGCGGATGATGCATCCTCCGCGCCACATCAGGGCGATGCCGCCGAAGTTCAGATTCCACTTCTCTTCCTTGGCTGCTTCGCGCAGCAGCATATAGCCCTGCGCGTACGAAATCATCTTCGAGCAGTAAAGAGCCCGCCGGACGTCTTCGATGAACTCCGCGCGGTCGGGAGCCGCCGGCTTCTGCGGCCCGCCCAAAATCCTGGACGCCGCCACCCGCTCGTCCTTCATGGCCGAGAGGCAGCGCGCGAACACGGCTTCCCCGATCAGGGTCACCGGCGTGCCGGTTTCGAGCGCGCTGATGCCGGTCCATTTGCCTGTCCCTTTCTGGCCGGCAGTGTCCAGAATCTTTTCCACCACCGGGACACCGTCATCGTCCATCTTGGCGAAGATCTGCTGCGTGATGTCGATCAGGTAGCTGTCCAGCTCGCCCTTGTTCCATTCGGCGAATACCTTGTGCAGCTCGCCGGCGTTCAGCCCGAGGCCGTCTTTCAGCAACTGGTAGGCTTCGCAGATGAGCTGCATGTCGCCGTACTCGATGCCGTTGTGGACCATCTTCACGTAATGGCCGGCGCCGTTCTCACCCACCCAGTCGCAGCAGGGCGTGCCGTCGTCCACTTTGGCGGCGATCGCCTGGAAGATCTCCTTGACGTGCGGCCAGGCCGCCGGATTTCCACCGGGCATGATCGAGGGGCCGTTGCGCGCCCCTTCTTCCCCGCCGGAAACGCCCGTGCCGATGAACAGAATCCCCTTCTCCGCCAGCGAGGTGGTGCGGCGATTGGTGTCGGTGTAGAGCGAGTTGCCCCCGTCGATAATGATGTCGCCGGGTTCGAGGTGCGGCAGCATGCTGTCGATCATGTGGTCGACCGTCTCGCCGGCCTTGACCATCAGCATCACCCGGCGCGGCTTCTTCAACGCGCCGGCAAGCTCCTCCATGGAATGGGCGCCCTCGACCTTCGTGCCCTTGGCCTCGTTATTGATAAAATCGTCGACCTTCGAAACGGTGCGGTTGAATACCGCCACCTTGTAGCCGTGGTCGTTCATATTGAGGACCAGATTCTGGCCCATCACCGCCAGCCCGATCAGCCCGATGTCACAAGTTTCCTTTTGCATAAGCGTCTCCTGAGATTCCTTCCCGCCCGGAATTCTTCATTCTACCCGGGAATTCCGCGGCCCATTACAGCTCATGAGACGGCCAGCGGGGCGGCCGTTTTTCGCGAAACGCCTGGATGCCCTCGGCAA
>DATJFH010000152.1:0-15734 GCA_035495815.1 Bryobacteraceae bacterium | reverse complement strand
AATATATTTTCATTGTAAAACGATAGCCTTGTGACGGTAACCGCGCCATGAACTTGAGTGGCGACATCAGCTTGCTCTGGAACTGCCGCGCTGACGTCTGTCCGAGGCAGCAAATTGGGTCATGGGTACCGGACGCGATTGCACGTGCGCGGCGAGTTCCTGGCGGCGAACCGCGAAGACGCCCTGTGATTAAGATCTTTAACAATCAATTGAAACCAATTCGTTCACTCGCGTGCCACGCACGCCGCGTTAAAGGAGGTCAAAGGCCGTCACGATCCCAAAGAGGCGTTTTGGAGTGCCAGGAGCGGACTCACCGCAGACCAGCAACGGCCGGTCTTTCAAAACGGTGAGGGCCTCTTGAAGCGAATCGTCCCCGTAGCGCTGCATCTTGGAAGACATCGTGTGGTTCATGAAGTGTCGTTGTGAAAGATGCCGTCGGCACATAACGCGATCCATCGATTCGCGGCTTGACACACCCCCCACAATGTTGATCGACTCGTAATGCCGTTCACTTGAGCCTACTCTGGTTCTGCTTCCCAGCGGCCGTTGCGTATCTTTTCTGTCCGGTTCAGCTTATTAATGCCCGCCGAACCGCCGTTCCGAGCGTGCTACAGTCGAGAAATGTTCCGGCGGATCCTCTGGATCGTACTCGACAGCGTCGGCATCGGCGAGATGCCCGACGCCGCATCGTACGGCGACGCCGGCAGCGATACGCTCGGCAATCTCGCGCGGCTGCGTCCGCTGCGTCTGCCCAATCTGTGCCGGCTCGGACTCGGCAATATCAAGCCGCTGGCCGGACTTCCGCCGGACCCGCAGCCCTCCGGCGCGTTCGGACGCTGCACCCTCGCCTCCCCCGGAAAGGACACTACCACCGGACACTGGGAGATGGTCGGCATCCATTTGCAGAAGCCCTTTCCCCTGTTTCCCAACGGATTTCCCGAGCCCGTGATGCGGGAGTTCCAGAGCCGCATCGGCCGCGCCGCCATCGGCAACAAGGCCGCCTCCGGCACCGAGATCATCAAGGAGCTGGGCGCGGAGCACATGCGCACCGGCTCGCCCATCGTGTACACTTCGGCCGACAGCGTGTTCCAGGTGGCCGCCCATGAGCAGATCATCCCGCTGGACGAGCTGTACCGGATCTGCGAAATCGCCCGCGAGATTCTGCGCGGACCCTATGAGGTCGGACGGGTGATTGCCAGGCCGTTCGTCGGGACTCCCGGCGCCTTTCAGCGGACCGCGAACCGCCATGACCTCGCCGTGCCCCCGCCCCCGGACATGCTGCTCGACCAGTTGAGCCGGGCGGGCCGCCCCGTGTACAGCGTGGGCAAGATTTTCGACGTGTTTCTCGGACGCGGCATCGGCGGGCATGTCAAGACCAGCAACAACGCCGACGGCATGGCCCGGACTCTCGAAGCGATGCAGTCCGAGTCCGAGGGCCTGATCTACGTCAACCTGGTCGACTTCGACCAGCAGTTCGGCCATCGCAACGACGTCGAAGGCTACGCCGGCGCGCTCGAGCAGTTCGACGCCTGGCTGCCCGCCTTCGAGCAGCGCATGGACGCAGGCGACCTGGCCATCGTCACCGCCGACCACGGCTGCGACCCCACCACTCCCTCCACCGACCACTCGCGGGAATACGTCCCCCTGCTGGTGTTCGGTCCCAAAGCACGGCGCGGCGTGCCGCTCGGCCTGCGTTCGACTCTCTCGGACCTGGGCCAGACGGTGGCCGAAAACTTCGGATGTCATCTCGAGAAAGGAACCAGTTTCTTACCAGCGATCGTATGAGAACACCTGTGATGGCGGGCAATTGGAAAATGTACAAGACCGCCGCCGAAACCAGCGCTTTCTTTGAAAAATTCCGGACCCTGGTGGAGCGTTCGGAGCATTGCGAGATCTTGATTTGCCCGCCCTTCCCGAACCTTCCCGCCGCCGTTGCCGGAGCGCGGGGCACGCGCATCGGCGTGGGCGCGCAGAATCTGTTCTGGGCCAGGGAGGGCGCTTACACCGGCGAAGTGTCGGGGCCCATGATTCGCAGCCTGGGCTGCTCTCACGTCATCGTCGGGCATAGTGAGCGCCGGCAGTACTTCGGCGAGACCAACGAGACCGTGCTCAAGCGGACGCTGGCGGCGCTCGAAGCCGGCCTCACGCCCATCGTCTGCGTGGGAGAGACGCTCGAACAACGGGACGGCGGCCGCACCGAAGCCGTGCTTCTCGATCAGTGCCGGAACGGCACGGCGGGACTCGCGGCGGATCAGTTCGCCGGAATCGTGGTCGCCTATGAACCGGTGTGGGCCATCGGAACGGGGAAGACGGCCACCCCGCAGATGGCCGCCGACGCGCATCGCGTGATCCGCGATTATTTCCGCGGGGCGCAGGGTAAAGAGATTTCCGAAAAGCTGCGGATTCTGTATGGCGGCAGCGTCAAGCCGGACAACGTGAAGGGCCTCATGGCGCAGCCCGGGATCGACGGAGCGCTGGTCGGCGGCGCCAGCCTCGATCCGATCTCCTTCGCTTCCATCGTGAATTTCTAGCCGTCTGCCCCACATTCCGGCCAGCCTGCTAAATTAAAGGTGGAGTCGAAGGTAAAAAAGAAGAATGTTTACTTGGATCTGTCCTCAGTGCGGCCGTGAGGTTCCTCCTTCTTATACCGAATGTCCGGACTGCGCGGCCAAGACCAGACCTCCCGCCGCCGCTCCCCCCGCTGCGCCGCCCCCGCAGCCGTCCCCGCCTCCCGCGCCTTCTCAGTCTCTGCCGGCTTACCAGCCGCCCCCTCAGTATCCGACGCTGCCTCCGCCCTATCAGGCTCCTCCTCCTCCCGCCCGCGGCGGACTGCCCACGTGGCTGATGAGCATCGTATTCGCGCTCGCTTTCGGCGGAGTCGTGCTGGGAGCGTATTTTGCGGTGGAGTATTTCAAGAAGGATTCCTCCACGTCCGCAAGCACGGCCCGCGCGGTCCCTGACGCCGCTCCATCGACCCGTGTGGCGGGAGACGCCAAGGGCAGTCCTCTACGCAAACAGATCGAAGTCGTCGGCCTGCGTCTCACCCAGAACAAGGCGAAGAAAACCGAAGTGCGCTTCGTGGTGGTGAACCATTCCGGCGCCGAGATTCAGGACATCGCCGGGAGCGTCAATCTGCAGGCGCGCACCTCCAAGCGCGACGAAGAGCCGGTGGGCACGTTCACCTTCAAGATCCCGTCGCTCGGTCCTTACGAGTCGAAGGACATGGACACGGTCTTGGACACGAAGCTGAAAGTCTACGAATTGCCGGACTGGCAGAACCTGGATCTGCGGCTGCAACTCACGTCGCCGTAATTTCCACGGGCGGGAAATTCGTGGCGCTCGTGGGCATTTTCCGAACAACCTGCCTTGCGCTGGCCGCCGCTCTGGCTGCCGCCGCGCAGGACGGGTCCGCGCTTTACAAGGCCGCCTGCGCCGCCTGCCATGACGCCGGAGCGCCGCGCGCGCCGAATCGGGAGACCCTGGGCCGCATGTATCCGGAGCGCATCCTGGCGGCCTTGTCCGGAGGCAGCATGCAGGTTCAAGGCTACCGCTACACGGCCGCCCAGTTGCGGGCGATTTCCGAGTATGCCGCCGGGAAGCCCTTCGGCCGCGATCCCGATTCGCGGCGGCTCGCAGAGGCACGCTGCCGGGAGCCCGGTCCGTCCTTCGAGAAAGCGTTCGAATCCCCGCGCTGGAACGGCTGGGGCGCCGGCCTGTCGAACACCCGGGCACAGTCCGCCGAAATGGCCGGACTCACCGCCTCCGACCTGCCCAGGCTGAAGCTCAAATGGGCCTTCGGCTTTCCAGGCGACGTCCGCGCGTACGCCCAGCCGGCCGTGATCGCCGGCCGCTTGTTCGCCGGCAGCGCCGGACGGCAGGTGTACTCGCTGAACGCTTCTACCGGCTGTATCTATTGGACCTTCGAAGCCGACTTCTCCGTGCGCACGGCCATCAGCTTCGGCCCGGCGGCGCCCGGCCGGCACGCTGTCTATTTCGGCGACCGCGGCGCCAGCGCCTATGCCCTCGACGCGGCCAGCGGCGCCCTGCTCTGGAAAACGCGCGTCGAGACCTATCCTGGCGCCACCATCACCGGAGCCCCGTCCCTTCATGCCGGACGCCTTTATGTGCCGGTGTCGTCGGGCGAAGAGGTTTTCGGCGCCAATCCGGGCTACGAATGCTGCAAATTTCGCGGCAGCGTGAGCGCGCTCGACGCGGCCACCGGTAAAGTGCTGTGGAAGAGCTATACGATTCCCGATGCGCCGCGTCCGGTCCGCCGGAATGCGAAGGGCACGCAGTTGTGGGGTCCCTCCGGCGCCGGCGTGTGGTCGAGCCCGACCCTCGACCCGGCCAGGCGCGCCGTCTACGTAACCACGGGCGACGGCTATTCCGATCCGGTCGCGTCGACGACCGACGCCTTCCTGGCTTTTGACATGGATACCGGCGAACTGCTGTGGTCGCGCCAGGTGACGAAGGGGGACGCCTATAACCTGGCGTGCGAGGGCGCCGGCGGCGGCAACTGTCCGGAGTCCAACGGACCGGATTTCGACCTCGGCTCGTCGCCGGTTCTGGTGAGCGTCCCGGGAGGTGGCCGCGCGCTGGTGGCGGGTCAGAAATCGGGCGTGGTTCACGCCGTGGACCCGGACCGGAAGGGCGCGGTTCTGTGGCAGACCAGGGTAGGGAAGGGCGGCAAACTGGGCGGAGTGCAGTGGGGCTCGGCGGTGGATCGGGACAATGTGTATGTGGCGCTCTCCGACCTCGGTTGGAAGAAGGTGGAACGGGGCGGGCGCCGGACAGTCACCGGCTCGATGCTGGAATTAGACCCGGCTGCCGGTGGAGGCCTGTTCGCGCTCAGTCTGAAGACCGGCGAAATCGTGTGGAAGAAGCTCGTGTCGGCTTGCCAGGGCCGCGGCGGCTGCAGCCCGGCGCAATCGGCGGCAGTGACGGCGATTCCCGGAGCCGTGCTGTCCGGATCGATGGACGGCCACCTGCGCGCGTACTCGACCGGGAGACGGCCGCGTCCTCTGGGACGTGGATACCGCGCGGGAGTACGAGACGGTGAACGGCGTGAAGGCGAGCGGCGGGTCGATGGACGGTCCGGGGCCGGTGGTGGCCGGCGGAATGGTCTACGTGACGTCCGGATATGGGGCCTGGGGCGGAATCCCCGGCAACGCGCTGCTGGCGTTCAAAGCGGAGTGACACCTGGCGGCGCGCATCTGACCGGACCGGCGCCCACCACAAATGGTGAGAATAATTCCGGCTGCCGGCACTATGTTAGACCCGGCCCCTGAATGGACCACCCCGAACCGGTTGCCAGCCCGACGTGCAGTGTCTGCGACATGCCCGCCGACCTTTTTGCGCTCCAGCACATGGATCGGGTCGAGCACTTCTGCGGCTGGTCCTGCATCATGGTGTTCGCAGCCGGAAAGGAGCGCGAATTCCGGCTGTACCTGGTCGGCCTGGCGGAGATGCGGTCCTCGAAGTTGAGGTCGACGCTGGCGAAGGCCGCCGCAAACGACCCGTCAGCCCAGATAGCGCTGAACCAGCTCGATGAAATCCTGTCCGCAATCCGCGCTGGGGCGTGATGGTGGACCGCAAAGATCTATCTGAGCCTACTGGCGCGTCCGTTGGAATGATGGCATGGATCCTATTGGGCCACTCCTCCAGACAACCATAGTCAGTTTCCATGACGCGTAGGTACGATCTTCGAGGATTCCCCGACTCGCGCTCGAAAAGGGGACAGAGGAAATTGATCTTTGTTTGGTTTCCTGTCAGCCGATGTCCAATAGCCGGCCGGAACTCATCAAGCGTTCTCGGGCCCCAAACTTGACATCGGCGGCAAGTGTGCCTTGGAGCGCAAATTGGAACCGACCATCATTTCCTTGTTCTTAGGATGCTTGCAAGATCTTCGAGCTTTTGCGGATCGGAACGGTGAAGCAATGCGGAAACTCTCGGTAGCCCCCGAATCTCCTGGCTTAAAGACTGGAATGCCTTGTCAACCTCAGATTGCGTGACGGCATACGACCACTGATGTCAGGCAACTATATTACTACTACTAAAGTTTACATAATATGTGTTATGCGAAACCATCAACACGCGGCACCCAACCAGCCGCCTCGTGGCCCCCCTCTCCTTGTCCAAATTTTACGGTCCCACCCCCACGCCGCGGATGTATACTACCAGCAACCGGAGCTTCCGGATTCCAGGGATATCAAAGGGGACCGCATGTTTCGCTTTGCTTTCGCATCCGCTCTCGTCTCGTTTCTTTCTGCCGTATCCGCGAGCGGCCAGACGACCTACGCCGGAATTACCGGCTCGGTCACCGATCCGAACGGCGCCGTAGTGCCTCGCGCCACCGTCGAGGCCATCCACACCCAGACAAATTACAAATACTCGGCCACCTCGAACGAAGTGGGCGTCTACACTTTGTCCCAGCTCCGCGAAGGCGAGTACACGCTGCGGGCTAAAGCGCCGGGCTTCCAGGAGTTCGTGGCGCAGAATATTCAGCTCGTCTCGCGCGACCTGCGGCGCATCGAAGTCCAATTGCGCGTCGGCTCGGTCGACACCGTCGTCGAGGTGAAGGCCGGGGCCACCTTGATCGAGACCGAGACCGCCCGTATCGGCAACACCAAGGGCGCCGAGACCCTGCAATCCCTGCCCCTGAATACCCGCTCACTCTATGACTTCCTCGGACTGACGCCGGGAGTCATCGGAGCCGGCGGCGGCCAGGCCACGCGGCGCTTTGCCGGCAGCCGCGTGAATCAATCGGATCAGTCCATCGATGGCATCACCGTGTCGAACGGGTACGACGGCACCCAGATCAGCCCCCTCGTCAGCTACATCGGCGGCTTCGAGGAAGTGCGCGTCGATCTGGCCAATAACACCGCCGACATGGGCTCGGTCGGCCAGGTGACCGTCATCTCCAGCTCGGGCACCAATGCCCTCCACGGCATGGTCGTCGACTACTACTCCACGCCCTGGTTCCGGGCCCGCAATCCCTTTTCGCCGGCCCGCGGCACCGGCGTGAGCCATGCGCCCGGCGGCCAGGTCGGGGGTCCGGTGTGGATTCCCAAGATCTACAACGGCAGGAACAAAAGCTTCTTCTTTTTCTCGTTCGAGACCTCGCGCGGCAGCGCCATCGAGCAGCTCCTGAATCCCACCGTCCCGCTGCCTGCCTGGCGCGCGGGCGATTTCTCGGCGCTCGCTCCGCGCGTCGTGGTTCGGGACCCCAACAGCAACGCCCCCTTCGCCGGCAATCTCATTCCGGCTTCCCGCATCAACCCGGTCGCCCAGAAGATCCAGGACCGGTTCTTCCCGCTGCCCAACTTCGGCGGCACGGCGGAGCTGGTCAGCCAGAATTACCGCAGCCAGCTTACTCGTCCTTTCGATCCCAACACTTATTACACGATTCGCGGCGACCACCGCTTTTCGGACAAGACCTTCGTGTTCGGCCGCTGGACCTGGAACCGCTCCCACAGCCGCGCCTACGAAGGCAACCTGCCCGCCATCGGCCGCCGCTGGCAGACCCGCGACACCCGTGCGCTGGCCACTTCCGTGTCCCACACGCTGAGCCCCTCTCTGGTGATCGAATCGCGCTTCGGCATCACCTACAACGACAATCCGCTCAACGGCCCGATCCTCGGAAAACAGCTCGTGCAGGATTTGGGCTTGGTCGGCCTGGCGGACAATCTGCCCGATATCAACGGACTGTTCGACGTCAGCTTTTCGGGCGTGGGCATTACCCGGATCACCCAATCCCAGTGGCGCCATCCGGGCTTCAAGAACTACGTGCAGCAGTATCAGCAGCACGCCAACTGGTTCCACGGAAAGCACAGCCTGAAAGGTGGGTTCGTCCTCACCCGCGTGCGCTTCGAGGATAACCAGGCGTCGGCGAACCTGTTCGGCGCGGTGACGTTTTCCGACCGTTTCACCGGCCACCCTTACGGCGACTTTCTGCTGGGCATCCCCACCAGCGCTTCCCGGGCCTTTCCGCCCGTGCTGATCAGCCGGCTGCGCTGGGCGCAGGACTGGTTCGTCACCGACGACTACAAGATCACCCCCAGCCTCACGCTGAATATCGGCTTGCGCTACGAATACCATCCGGGCTATTCCGAGGCGCTCGGCCAGCAGGCGGTCTTCGACGTCGATACCGGCAAGATCGTGGTTCCCGACGGCTCGCTGGCGCGGGTGAGTCCCCTGCTCCCGCGCGGCTACGTGGACGTCGTCGAAGCCAAGACCGCCGGCCTCCCCAGCCAGACCCTGCTGCGCACCGACAAGAACAATTTTGCGCCCCGCTTCGGGCTGGCGTGGCGGCCGCTCGGCCCCAACACTGTTTTCAGGGCCGGGTACGGCATCTTCTACGATGTGGTGCCGCGCGCGGTCGGCGCCGGCGGAGCGCCGTTCGTCATCAGCGAGCCCGCCTTCACCAACCCCACCACCGCGCCCACCGTGATCCTGCCGCGCGTGTTCCCGGCCACCGCTTCCGGACCCACCACCGTCGGGCTGCCCAACGGGACCCGAGCCGATCTGCGCGACCCGTTCAGCATGCAGTACAACGTCACCATCGAGCATCAGCGCTGGGATACCGGCTTCCGGATCTCCTATATCGGGACCAACACCCGCCAGGGCCAGTACGGATACAACATCAACCAGCCGGTCGTGGACGGCCGGGCCTTCATCGACAAGCCGCGCCGGTTCCCCAACTATCCCGGCATTACCTACGTCACCAACGGCGCCGGCCACCAGTACCATTCGCTGACCGGCGAGGTGACCCGCAAGATGGCCCGCGGGCTTTACTACCAGCTTTCCTGGACCTGGGCCCGCGATATCGGCGATCTGGACCGCGGCGCCTCGGGAGAGGACGCCTACGACCGTCGCCGGGAGCGTGCCGTGTGGCTCGATATCCCGACGCATCGCCCCTCCGCCAACGTGATCTACGAGCTGCCCTTCGGTAAAGGACGCCCGTTCCTGTCGGGCGGCGGCCGCGCCCTTCAAGCCCTGGCCGGCGGATGGCAGGTCAGCGGCGTCTTCAGCGCCTACACCGGACAATTTCTGACGCCGCAGTGGACCGGTCCCGACCCCACCGGCACGGCTTTCACCTCCAGCCGCACTCCGGCCCAGGTCACCATTCGGCCCAACCATCTGCATGACGCCAATCTCGGCTCGTCTGAGCGCGCCACCAACCACTGGTTCGATCCCACGGCGTTCGGACCGCCTGCTGCCGGCGCCTTCGGCTCGGCCGCCAAGGGCGTCATCATCGGTCCCGGTTCGAACGTCTGGCATCTCGGGATCGCCAAGGTGTTCTCCATCGGCGAGCGGGCCCGCCTGCGCTGGGACGTGATCGCCGCCAACGCCTTCAACCACCCCAACTACGCCAATCCGGCGACCAATATTTCGTCGCTGGCGCAAGTGGGAGTGATCAGCGACGTGGCCGGAGACGTAGCCGTGCTCGATCAATCCGGTCCGCGGCGCTTCCGTATGGGCCTGTCGCTCGAATGGTAGAAGCGAGCCCTGCGAGAGTATCATGGTCCTGTCATGCGAACCTTGATGGGACTGCTGGCCGTCACCGGCCTCCTCGCGGCTCAACCCGCGCGCACGGAAATTACCAAGGCAACCACGCCCGCTGACGACTCCAAAGCCAACAGCAGCCAGGTGCCCGACGTCTACGCCGTCAGCGGACAGTTCGCCCGCGTGCTGGTGCTGCGCTTCAAATATCAGGCCGACCTGCTGGCCGGGCTGGAGAGCATGGTGAAGCAGCACAAAATCCGCAACGGCGTCATTCTGGCCGGCGCCGGTTCGGTGCGGAATTACCACATCCACGCCGTCAGCAATCGCACGTTTCCGTCGAAAAATACCTACACCAAGGACCCCTCCACTCCGGCGGACATCATCAGTATGAACGGCTACATCATCAACGGCCAGGTCCACGCCCACATGACGATGAGCAATTCCGAGCACGCTTTCGGCGGTCACCTGGAGCCCGGCACGAACGTGTTCACCTTCGCCATCGTCACCATCGGGGTGATGACCGACGGCGTCGATTTCAGCCGTCTTGACGACAAGACCTACCGCTGATCCCTGGCGGGCGGCGCGATCCTGCTGGCCGGACAGGCGGAGTCAACGCCATGGCGTTGTGGTCTTCGCTCGGCGCATGGGAGCCTCGGCCGGGGGGACCGCGTCCCTCCCGCTGCGACGTCACCTTGAAGGCCGACCTCTCCGACCCGGCGGCGCTCGCGCCCAACGAAGTTCGGGACCGATCTCGCCGGCGACGCCGGCAGCGAGACGTTTTACAAGGCCGCCGCGGGGGACTATTATCTGGATCTGACCGGAGTATCGGCGTACACCGGCGTGACGCTCACAACCGAAGCCGCCCCGGCGCCCTAGGTACTACTCACTCGCGATCAGCTTGGCCAGCAGTGCCGTTCGGTCGGCGATCCGGTCCACCAGGATGCTCTCATTGGCCGCGTGCGCGCCCTCGCCGACTCCGCCCAGGCCGTCCAGCGTGGGGACCCCCAGAGCTGCGGTGAAGTTGCCGTCCGATCCTCCGCCGGTCGCCGACTCCTCCACTTTCACGCCAAGCTCGTCCGCCAGCTTCCGGGCCCGCGTGAACAGGTCCCCGATTCCCGCCGAGCGTTCCATGGGCGGCCGGTTCATTCCGCCGGTCACCTCGATCGCGCAGCGCCTGTCGAACGGACGCAGCGCCCGGAACTTGCGGTCGAGTCCGGCGGCGTCCTTCAGGCGCTCGATCCGCATGTCGACTTCGGCCGCCGCCTCCGCCGCCACCACGTTCGACCGCGTCCCGCCCGAGATCACGCCGGGATTCACCGTCACGCCGCGCTTCAAATCCGTGAACTCCGCGATCCGGCCGATCTGCCGCGCCAGCTCCTGAATGGCGCTGGCGCCCGCTTCGAAATCCACCCCGGCGTGCGAAGCCTTCCCGCGAACTCGCACCGTGTAGACGCCCACGCCCTTGCGGGCGGTCTTCAACTTTCCCGTCAGGCCGGTCCCCGGCTCGAGCACCAGTACCGACCGGCTCTTCCGCGCCGCTTCCTCCGTCAGCGCACGCGAGGTTTGGCTGCCCACTTCTTCATCGGCGTTGATCTGCAGCACCACCTTCCGCCGCACCGGAGTGTCCAGTTCCCGCAGCGCCCGCATGGCAAAAATAAAGAACGCCAGTCCCGATTTCATGTCCAGCACGCCCGGCCCCCACAGCCTGCCGCTTGCCTGCCGGAAGGGCATGCTGCTGAGCGTGCCCAGCGGCCAAACCGTATCGGAATGGCCCAGGACCAGAATCTGGCCGCTCTTTTTCTTTCCCGGCAGCGAAAACTCCGCCCGCATGTGGCCGTGGCGAAAGGTGCGGATCCTGGCCATCGGCGCGACCACATCTTCCATCAGCGAGACGAAGCGGTCCAGCGAATCCGGGTCGTCACTCGGCGATTCGCACTCCACCAGCTGGCAAATCAGCGAGATGATGCTCTTCTCTTTGTCGCGTGCGTAAGCGAGGTAGGGGTCCACAGTCTTTGCCGGCTATTGGCCTTCCTCGAGGTTACCGGGGCGGCGTTCATGAATTTCGGCGATGCGGGCCAACGCCCGGATGTTTTCTCCATCCTGCTGGGAGGCTTTGAGCAGGCCCCCCACCGCCTGTCGCAAGCTTTCCACGTCGCGGCTGATCAGCTCGACGTTCATCGTGAGAGCTTCGAGTCGTTCGTCGATGGTCATTTCTCTCCTATGAGCATGCCACAAACGCAGGGAGGCGCGGCTGTTATAATATCAGACTTCCATGCCAATTCTGGATGTGAACGAAATCCGGCGCATTCTGCCGCACCGCTACCCCATGCTCCTGGTCGACCGCATCGTCGAGCTCGAGCCCGAGCGCATCGTGGGGATCAAGAATGTGACCGCCAACGAGCCCTTTTTCACCGGGCACTTTCCGGATATTCCGGTCATGCCCGGAGTCCTGATCGTGGAAGCCATGGCTCAGACCGCCGGAGTGCTGGTGCTCAAGAGCATCGAGGACCGCGACACGAAGCTGGTCCTGCTGGTCTCGATCGAATTTGCCAAGTTCCGCCGCCCGGTGGTTCCCGGCGACCAGCTGCGCATGGAGTTGACGATGCTCAAGCGCAAGGCCTCGGTGGCCAAGATGAGCGGCAAGGCAACCGTGGACGGCGTGCTCGTGGCCGAAGCCGAAGTGATGTGCAAACTGGCCGATAAGCCGGTGTAATGCCGGTCCACGCGACAGCCCAGGTCGATCCCGGCGCGAAGATCGCGGAGACGGCCGAGATCGGACCCTACTGCGTCGTCGGCCCGCAAGTCGAGATCGCCGCCGGCACGCGCCTGGTGGCCCATGTCTATGTCGACGGGCGCGCCTCGATCGGCGAGGACAATCTCTTCTATCCCTACAGCACCGTCGGAGTGGCCCCGCAGGACCTCAAATACAAGGGCGAGCCGTCCGAAACGGTGATCGGGCGCAGGAACAGGATCCGCGAGTTCGTCACCATTCACCGCGGCACCGAAGGCGGCGGCATGGTGACACGCATCGGGGACGACAATCTGCTCATGGCGTATGTCCACATCGCCCATGATGCGCAGGTGGGCAATGGCGCCATCCTCGGTCACGGCGCCACGCTGGCCGGGCACGTCACCATCCATGATTACGCCAACGTCGGCGCGCACTCCGGCGTCCATCAGTATTGCCGCGTGGGCCGCAACTCGATCGTCGGCGGCTATAGCGTGATCACGCAGGACGTCCTGCCTTTTTCCAGCACCGTGAGCGAACGGGAAAACCACATCTTCGGGGCCAACAAGGTGGGTCTCGAGCGGCGCGGATTCCCCACTGCCCGCATCGAGCAGCTGCAGACCACTTTCCGGCTGCTGACGCGCGCCGGACTGAATACCTCGCAAGCCCTGGACCGGATCCGCGAGGAGGTCCCGTCCTCGCCCGAACTCGAGGAGCTGATCGACTTCATTCGCAGCGGGAAACGGGGATTTGTAAAGTAAGGATGACCACTCCCCGGCCATACGGATTGATCGCCGGCGCCGGCCGCTTCCCCATCCTGGCGCTCGAGGAGGCGCGCCGCCTTGGCCACCAGGTGGTCACGGTCGCCCTGAAAGAAGAGGCCGACCCGGAAGTGGAGGCGCTGGCCTGGCGGTGCCACTGGATTTCCATCGGAGAACTCGGAAAACTGATCGAAATTCTGAAAAAAGAGGCCATTTCCGAGGTAATGATGGCCGGTCAGGTCAAACATGCCCGTATCTTTTCCCTGATCCGGGCGGACTGGCGGCTGGCGAAGTTGCTGGCTTCCCTGCCCCGCCGCAACACGGACGCGCTCATCGGCGGCGTAGCCTCCGTGCTCGCCGCTGAGGGTATTACCCTGGCCGACTCCACCACTCTGCTCAAGCCGATGCTGGCGAATGAGGGAGTCCTCACCCGCCGCAAGCCCACCGACGAGGAGCTCTCGGCTATCGACTACGGACGGCGCGTGGCCCATGCGCTGGCGGGTTTCGACATCGGGCAGAGCGTCGCCATCGCCGAGCGGGCGTGTGTGGCGGTGGAGGCAATGGAGGGCACCGACGCCATGCTGCGCCGCGCCGCCCAACTGGCCAACGGCCGCAGCCTGGTGTTGGTCAAGGTATCCACCGGGCGGAAGCGGTTGCTGTTCGATGTCCCCGTCGCCGGACCTGGTACTATCGCAGTAATGATCGAATGCGGGGCCACGGCGCTGGCTGTCGACGCCGGCCGGACTTTACTCCTTGACCGTTCCCAACTTATTGCCATGGCGGATACTTACAAACTTTCTGTCATAGGTTGTCAGCCTCTTGAGTAGTCTTAAAGTACACTTTGATAGCCGGATAGTACTAAGTGGAAAATAGACATTTCCCTTGGGAAGTGCTCTATCGTACACTCGTACTGTCAGCTTATAGAGTTTTTGCTGTCCTCGGCGACATCCCGCCGGGGGAGCGCAGAAACGCAGCGGGATTGACCGGAGGTTCAGATGAAGAGAAGGCACCAAGAGGACCGTGGCAGGCGGGGGGTTATTCTCCTGATGGTAACCGGAATGATTTTCGTCCTTATGGCGTTCGTCGGTCTGGCTTTCGATGTGGGCTATCTGCAATGGCAGCGCCGGCGCGCTCAAAACGCGGCAGACGGAGCTGCGATGTCGGGGGCCTGGGCGGTGAGGACCGGAGGCGACATGGTCGTCAAGGGACGGCAGGGCTCCGCTCTGAACGGGTTTACCCACGCGGTCAACGGAATCGACGTTACCATCAACCACCCGCCCACGCTTGGCGCTTACGTCGGCAACAACAATTACGTTGAAGCGATTGTAAATCAGGATGCGCCTTCTTTTTTCACGCGGTTTCTCAGCTGGAATAGTTTACCGGTTCGCGCCCGCGCGGTCGCGAATACGATTGCCTTCGACACGGCGTGCGTCTTCGCTTTGGACACGAACGCACGTCCGGCTTTGACCTTTTCGGGCACCTCGAACTTATCGTTTGGATGCGGTGTCGTCTCGGAATCCACGCGGGATCCTGCAACGACCATCAGCGGGAATACCAATATCACGGTCACCAACGGCGCGACCATCGGATCCGTCGGCCAAACCGTAACCAATGGAGGCGGCAGCGTCACCCCCTCCGGCAGTGTTGCCAGCGGCCTCAATAGCCCTGGCGACCCTCTCTCCGCTTTAGCGATGCCCACGCCGGACATTGCGGCGAACTGCTACCAGGGCACTTCTTTGGGTATGGCGGCAGGCCCCTGCGCGGACCATAGCAGCGAGTTGCCTACCGGTGGAAGCTATCAGCCCGGAGTGTATTGCGGTGGGATCTCGATCAACGGCAGTGACAGCGCGAGTTTCGCTCCCGGCCTTTACATTCTTGCCGGCCGCCCGGGACTGACCATCAACACCAGCGGGACCATCACCGGAAACGGAATTACTTTTTACCTTACCGATACCACGGGCTGGAACTGCACGGGCCTCAACGGAAGCAACGGAGATGTCGGCTCGGTAACGATGAACGGTCAGGCGGTCATAACGTGGGAAGCGCCCCTCACCGGGACCTACGCCGGCATGCTCATTTTCTCGAATCGGGCCTTGCCCGCGCCGCACAGCGACATCAACGGCGGCGCCAACTCCACCTTGAATGGCGTGTTCTATTTCCCGAACTCCGACTTGAGTTTCAGCGGGAATAGTTCGGCAGACGGCTATATGATGATCCTTGCCAAAACGGTCTCCTTCACGGGCACGACCACGATGACCCTGAACAACTTCCCGACGGCGTTCGCCAACAACAACCCGACCTTCAAGAAATGGGTCACGCTGGCGGAGTGAGAGGTCACCATGGAAACGAATCAGCTTCTGCGGAAACGGCGCCAGAGGGGCAACGCGCTGCTCGAAGCGGCCCTGGCCACTCCGGTGCTTTTCCTCATCTTATGCGGCGTTGTCGATTTCGGAAGAGCATTTTATTTCACCGACATCGCTGCGGGCTCGGCTCGCGCGGGCACGCAATACGGCATGATCAGCTCGGCGAATGCGGGCAATACCGCGGGCATGGAACAGGCGGCCCGCGAGGAGGCCGCCGGAGTGCCGTCTTCCATCTTCTCCGCCGCCGCCCGCTTCTACTGCCAGAATAGCGACGGATCTGCCGCAACCTGTTCTGACACTTCTACCGCCGAAGAGTACGTGGAAGTAGTGACCCATATCAAATATTCCATGCTGATTCCTTGGCCCGGACTCGGAGGC
>DATJFH010000151.1:0-20592 GCA_035495815.1 Bryobacteraceae bacterium | reverse complement strand
AGCGGCCGGTAGCCTCGTCCTGATGGCCGCGTCCGAAGACGATCGGGTCGCGGTAAGTATAATCGGCTGCCTTTGAAGAGCTGGCAAGAGCGAGGAAAATCAGGAGAGCCCGCATGGTGAACACTGCACCACGGCGGAAGCGGGCTGTCAAGAGCTGCCCACCAAAACTGCCCAAAACCGACAAGCTGGCACGCCTGAGCATCCCCGTGAATCGTCGCCTCCGGTAATGCATGCCGTGATCCCGCGGCAAGCCGACCGCCGAACATGGCTATGCCTTCGCTCAAATCGCGCTCGATTTCGGTGGAGCTGCCCCCCCGGCCGAATTCTCCAAAGTCCGGGCGGCGAGTACGTGACTATTGCCATGTGCGGGGCGAGCAGTGCCAATGGTGAATCAGCCCGTGCTCCAGATTGGCCAAGGTGAGCCAGACAGCGATCTTCTTGCCAAACTTCACGTGCCGGATACCGACGCGATCTTGCAAGGGCGCCACAATCGTCCCATACTGACAGCATGGACGAAGTTTCCCGCCGAAGTCTTTTCGTCGGAGCCGGATCGGCGATCCTGCCGATGACTGCCCGAGCTTATAGCCGGATCCGGGGCGCCAACGACCGGATTCAAGTGGCCCAGATCGGTTGCGGCAACCGTGCCGCCGGGCACCGGCGCATGCTGAAGCTGTCGTCGCAGACGGATCCGAATTTCGATCTGCGGAGCGTCTGCGACCTGTGGTCGGTCAACCGGGAGAAAGCGGCCGATGACGCCGGAAAACTTTTCGGCGCGCGTCCGAAAACGTTCAAGTATTCTGAAGAGCTGCTGGCCGACCCGCAGCTCGACGCCGTCATGATCGGCACGGGCGACCACCAGCATGCCCGCATTCTGGCCGAAGTGGTGCGCGCAGGCAAGGACTGCTACTGCGAAAAGCCGATGGCCAACACGCTCGAAGACGCCAAGCTGGCGCGGAAGGCCGTGCTGGAGAGCGACCGGGTAGTGCAGATGGGGTCGCAATGGCTGAGCGATCCATATCAGCACAAGGTGCGGGAGATGATCCGGGAGGGCAGAGTCGGCAAGGTAGTCTCGATCAGCCAGAGCTGGAACTTCAACGGTCCGCGCTGGCACGTGCCGAACGAACCCGACATCGCGGCCATACGCGAGAAGGACACGGACTGGAATCGCTGGCTGCTCGGCCGCCCTCCCCGGCCGTTCGATCCCCGGGTCTATTTCGAATTCCGTATTTACAAGGATTTTTCCGGCGGCATCACGGACCAGTGGTTCAGCCACGGCTCCGGGCTGGTCCATTTCTATCTGGACACATTCATCCCCGATGACATCGTGTCCAACGGAGGCATTTTCGCCTGGCATGACGTTCGGGAGAATCCGGACACCTTCCAGTGCCTCTCCACCTTTGCCGGGAAACAGGTGCTTTACAGCTACAGCACAACGTTCGGCAACGGGTACGGCGACCACACGATCATTCGCGGGACGAAGGGCACGCTGTATTCACCCGGTGGCGAAGGGTCGCCCCAATGGTGGTTCCAGCCGGAGACACGCAGCGAATGGCGGTCCAATAAGGTTTTCAACCTCAAGACGGGTCCCGGAAAGCCGGAACCGGTGACCATACCGGGTCACCCGGACATTGCGCCCGTTCATCAGGACGACAATCTGAAATACCACAGCGATAACTGGTTCAAGTGCATGCGCACCCGCAAGAAGCCGAACGGCAGCATCGAAACCGGCTTCGCTCACGCGGTGGCGGTGGTGATGGCTACCCGCAGCTACCGCGAGGGGAAGAAGCTCTACTGGGACCGCAAGACGGAGCAGATCGTAGACCGGCCGGTGGCGGGCTAGTCTCAACTCCCGACACCGCGTGAACTGCGGCGGCTGTCCAATTCGGGCGGCAGACCGGCAATTTGCCTTTGAAATTTATCTCGCCGGTATGCGATGCTCGGATTAGCCTTCCCCCAGAAAACATGTATTTGCAGCGGCAACTCGCAAACGAATTCCATCCCAAGCTTCGCCACAGCGGCGCCGAGATACTGGCATCCGGCCGTGTGCGGATCCTCTCCGGAAATCAGTGGAAAGTAGACGCGCATGTTGCCGGGACCCGGGTTTATGAAGTCGGCCTCGTACGCGAGCATGACGATATCCGCGTCGAATGCAGCTGTCCCTTTTTTGAAGACGACGGCCCCTGCAAGCACATCTGGGCAACCATTCTGGCGGCCGATCGCCGCAGCTACCTGCTGGGCTCGATGAGCAGTGGCCCACTCCGCATGATCGATGCGATGATCGACGGAATCCCCGACTACCATGCGGATGAGGGAAGTCCGCCCGCCGCGAATTTCCTCCTGGAGTCCCCGAAAGTTGTCGAGATACCCCGCTGGCGCAGCCTGCTGGAACAGGTGAACCACGCAGCCGGAGCGCGGGCCGTGGAGGAAGTCCGCCGCACGGAACGGGAGATCTACTATGTGGTCGACGTCCAGGCCACCATCTACAATCAATCCCTCTGTTTGAAAATCGAGAACCGCGAGCGGCTTCAGAAAGGCGGGTGGGGTAAGTTGAAAGCGCTGCGAGTGGCGAAAGAGGGACTGCAATACCTTGCCGATCCGCTCGATCGCGAGATACTCAGCACGTTGACCGGCGCCAATCAACCTTATTCTTACTATCAGGACAGCGTTCCGTCTGTCTGCTACCTGAAAGGCGCCTTGCAGGAGCATCTGGCGCCGAAGATCGCCGCCACCGGGCGGTGCCGCCTGCAGTTGTTCGCAACGGAATTGCTGGACGAGTTGAAGCCCCTCGTCTGGGACGCCGGCGCCCCGTGGCGGTTCCGCCTGGCAGTAAGCAAAAATGGGCAGAAGTGGGTCCTGCGCGGTATCCTGAAACGCGGAGAAGAACATCTCGAAATCACCGAACCCGCCGTTTTGCTGGAAAGCGGCCTGCTGATCGCCCGCGGCACGATGGCGAGGTTCGAAGGCGCCGAGTCATTTCCCTGGATCGCCCTCCTTAGAAAGGAAAAGCAGATTCAGGCGCCTCTCCAGCAGGGTGATGACCTCCTGGCGGAGATCATGCAGTCTCCCCATCTGCCGGAGATCGAATGGCCGGAAGAGCTGCGTGTCGAAGAGTTGACCGGCGTGCCCCGGCCGCACTTGAAATTCGTCGAATCGAAGGGCTGGAGCAGGAATGTGATGCGAGGCCACGTTTCCTACGACTACGATGGAATCGTAGTCCCGTACGACGGTCAGCGGCGAGGCGTCTACCATGCGGAGTCGAAACGGTACTTGCGGCGCAACGCGGAGGCCGAAAGGGCCGCGCTCGAGAAACTCCCGGAGTTCGGCCTCAAGCGGAGCCAGTCGTATGAAGCCGCCGGAGTTCACTGGGAAGTGTCGCCGAAGAAGCTTCCGGGGGCGGTTCGCCAGTTGATTCAGGCCGGATGGCGCGTGGAAGCGGAAGGCAAAGCCTTTCGGCGCGCCTCCGGCTCGAGGACCGAGTTCAGCTCCGGAGTCGATTGGTTCGAGCTGCGCGGCGCCGTGGAATACGACGGGGTCGAAATCATGCTGCCCGAATTGCTCAAAGCTCTGGAGCGAGGCGATCAGATGGTCCTCCTGGGGGACGGATCCTACGGCATTCTTCCCGAGGACTTTCTGGAAAAATACGGCTTGCTCGGCAGGCTGGGACGTGACCAGGGCGACCACTTGCGTTTCTCCGCCTCACAGGCCGGATTGCTCGACGTGCTGCTGGCGGCGCGTCCGGAAATCGAGGTGGACCAGATTTTCGCGCGTGCGCGGCAGGAGTTGCGACGCTTCGATGGAATCGAGCCCGCCGTGCAGCCGCCCGGCTTCGAAGGCCAGCTTCGTGGCTACCAGTGCGAGGGTCTGGCCTGGATGCAGTTTTTGCAGCGCGTCGGGTTCGGCGGTTGCCTGGCGGACGACATGGGTGTGGGCAAAACCCCGCAGGTGCTGGCGCTGCTCGAAACCCGCCGGGCGCTGCGCGAAGCGAGCGCCGAAGACATCGGCCCGTCTCTGGTGGTGGTTCCCCGCAGCCTCGTCTATAACTGGCGCCAGGAAGCCGCGCGGTTCACCCCGCGGCTCCGCGTGCTGGATCATACCGGAATCGCGCGGGAGAAGGATCCCGCTCATTTCGCCGGCTATGACCTCATTCTCACTACATACGGTACCCTGCGCCGGGACGCCGCCATGCTCGGTGAGTATCGCTTCGACTACGTGATTCTGGACGAAGCGCAGGCCATCAAGAATGCAGACAGCGAGTCGGCCAAGGCGGTTCGCCTGCTGCAGGCGAGCCATCGGCTGGCGCTCAGCGGTACACCGATCGAGAACCACCTGGGAGAGTTGTGGAGCCTGTTCGAATTCCTGAATCCGGGGATGATGGGTGTCTCCTCGCCATTCCGCGCCGCCGGCGGCGTGCTGCGGAATCCGGATGAGCCGACGCGCCAGTTGCTGGCCAAGGCGCTGCGTCCCTTCATCCTGCGCCGTACCAAAGGCCAGGTGGTCAGAGAACTTCCGGAGAAGCTGGAGCAAACAGTCTATTGCGAGCTGGACGCCAGCCAGCGCAAACTTTACGACGAGTTGCGCGAGCACTATCGCCAGTCGCTGCTGGGACGCATCGAGAGCCAGGGAATGGCGAAATCCAAGATGCACATCCTCGAAGCCCTGCTCCGCCTGAGACAGGCTGCCTGCCACCCCGGCCTGCTCGATAAGAAGCGCGCGAATCAGCCCAGCGCCAAGTTCGAGGCGCTCATCCCACAGCTCACCGAAGTCCTGGAGGAAGGCCACAAGGCCCTCGTCTTTTCGCAATTCACCAGCCTGCTGGCGATCCTGCGCGGTCTGCTGGACCGCAGCGGGATCAGCTACGAATATCTGGACGGCCAGACGCGCGACCGGCAGTCCTGTGTCGAGCGCTTTCAGCACGAGACGGACTGCAAGCTGTTCCTGATCAGCCTCAAGGCCGGCGGACTCGGCTTGAACCTGACGGCGGCCGAGTACGTTTTCCTTCTCGACCCGTGGTGGAATCCGGCTGTGGAAGCGCAGGCGATCGACCGCGCCCACCGGATCGGTCAGTCGAAACCCGTTTTCGCC
This sequence comes from Bryobacteraceae bacterium, assembly GCA_035495815.1. Classification (GTDB taxonomy): domain Bacteria; phylum Acidobacteriota; class Terriglobia; order Bryobacterales; family Bryobacteraceae; genus DATJFH01. The sequence goes on along the minus strand of DATJFH010000151.1, from coordinate 15,510 downwards.
TACCGTCTGATCGCACGCGGCACGGTGGAGGAGAAGGTGTTGGAGCTCCAGAAATCAAAGCGGGCGCTGGCCGACGCGATCATCGGCGAAGACAACCGCCTGGTGGGCAATCTGAAGCGGGAAGACCTGGAGCTGTTGCTGTCCTGACAGGTTTCAGGGCGCCTGCACGTGCTCCCGTAAGCTACGCATCGATCCAGAGTCCGGACTGCCGCGGTTTGAACGCAGGCAGCCACTCCGGGCCGCGGACCGCTTTCCCAGGGGTCCAGCCGCCAGGGTTGCCGGTCGGCTTTACATCTTCGCGCCGACCACTTCCGGCTGAGGCATATCCTTCTTGAACTTGCACTCCTGGTTCGGACACTGCAACACCGGACCCGCCTTCAGCCATTTTTCGATCATGTACGAACTGCCGCACTCGGGACACTTCTCGGAAACCGGCTTGCCCCATGCCACGAAACTGCAATCCGGATAGCGGTTGCATCCGTAGAATGTCTTGCCACGCTTCGAACGGCGCTCCACCACCTCGCCTTCCGAGCAGTCCGGACATTTCACTCCGATCGTCTTCTGCTTGACGTACTTGCAGGCCGGATAATTGCTGCACGCGGTGAACTCGCCGAACCGGCCGGATTTCAGGACCATCTTGCTGCCGCACTGCGGGCAGGTCTCGTCCAGCGGCACGTCCGCCTTCTTCTGCGTTCCACCGATGGGCTTGGTCGTCTTGCAGTCCGGATAGCCCGTGCAGGCGTAAAACTGACCGAAGCGGCCCTTCTTGAGAACCATCGGACGGCCGCAATTCTCGCAGTACTCTTCTTCTCCCTGTTCGGTGAGATTCGCCTTGTCGACATCCGGCAGATCCACCGTCAGCTCACGGGTGTAGGTGCAGTCCGGATACCCGGTGCAGGCGATGAAGCTGCCGTGCTTGCCCCACTTGATCACCAGCGGCTTGCCGCACTTCTCGCAGAGGAGATCGGTCGGCTTCTCCATCCGTTTGATGTCGGTCATGTGCTCTTCGGCGTGCTTCAGGTCCTTGTCGAACTTGCCGTAGAACTCGCCCATGGCCGCACGCCAGTCGAGCTTGCCTTCCTCGATTTCGTCCAGCTCCTCTTCCATTCGCGCCGTGTACTTCACGTCGAAGATGTCATCGAAGCTCTCGAGGAGCAGGTCGGTCACCACCATTCCCAGCTCGGTCGGAGTAAAGCGCCCGCCTTCCTTAGTGACGTACTCGCGTTCCTGAATCGTGGAGAGGATCGAAGCGTAAGTGGACGGGCGCCCCACGCCGTTCAATTCCAGCTCCTTGACCAGCGTGGCTTCGTTGAACCGGGGAGGCGGCTCGGTAAAGTGCTGCTCCGGCTTGATGGCCCGGAACTTCAGCGATTCCCCTTCGGTCACGGCCGGGAGCTTGTGTTTCAGCTCCTCGTCTTCCTCGTCCTTCTGGTCCTTGCCTTCCTCGTAAACTTTCAGGAACCCGTCGAACTTGGGAGTCGATCCGGTGGCCCGGAACAGGTACTCGCGATCGTCGCTGCCGCGCGCGGCTACGTCGATCGTGGTCTGATCGAACACCGCCGGCGTCATCTGCGAGGCCACGAAGCGCATCCAGATCAGCCGGTACAGCTTCAACTCGTCCTCGGCCAGGTATTGCGCGACCGCTTCCGGCGTGTTGAGCACAGCGGTCGGACGGATGGCCTCGTGCGCGTCCTGGGCATCCTTCTTCGACTTGTAAACATTCGGCGACGGCGGCAGGTAGGCCGGCCCGTATCGCTCACCCCTGATGAAGTCCCGGACGTCTTTGAGCGCATCGTCGGAAACCCGCGTGGAATCCGTACGCATATAGGTGATCAGCCCGACCAGCCCCTGTTTGCCCAGCTCGATGCCCTCATACAGGCGCTGCGCCAGCATCATTGTCCGTTTCACGCTGAACCGGAGCTTCCGGGCGGACTCCTGCTGCAGGCTCGACGTAATGAACGGCGCGACTGGGTTGCGCCGCTTTTCGCGCGTCGCCACCGATTTGACTATGTAGGGAGCGCCCTCGATCCGGGCCAGGATGGCATCGGAGGACTCCCGGTTGCCGATTTCCGGAGTCTCGCCGTTGATCTTGGCCAGCCGGGCAGTCAGAACCGGAGGCTTTTTGGCCGCCAGGTCGACATCGATGGTCCAATACTCTTTCTTTTCGAACGCCCGGATCAGGCGTTCCCGCTCGACGATGAGCCGCAGGGCGACCGTCTGGACGCGCCCGGCAGAGAGTCCCCTGCGCACCTTGTCCCAAAGCAGCGGAGAGATCTTGTACCCCACCAGCCGGTCCAGTACGCGTCGCGCCTGCTGCGCTTCCACCAGGTTGACGTTGACCATCAGGGGCGTCTCGAACGCCTTGCGGATGGCATTGGCTGTGATCTCGTTGAACATCACCCGGTAGATCTTGGGGGCGTCCTTCTTTTTACTGTCCAGTTCCTCCTGGAGATGGAAACAGATGGCCTCACCTTCCCGGTCGGGGTCGGCCGCCAGGTAGATGGAATCCACCTTCTTCGACGCTGCTTTCAGCTCGTTGACCAGCTTCTTCTTGCCCTCGATGACTTCATACCGGGGTTCGAAGCCGTTATCGATGTCGACAGCAAGATCTTTCTTGGGAAGATCCTTCACATGGCCGAGAGAGGCCATGACCACGTACTGCTTCCCGAGGTATTTGTTGATCGTTTTCGCCTTTGCGGGCGATTCTACTATTACCAGAGCCTTGGACACTGTCACCACACTTTAACAAAGTTCTTACCCGGCAGTTGTTTTACCAGGCCCATCATCTCCAGTTCGAACAGGACGGCAATGAGTTCGGACGGGGAGCCATTCTCAAGAGTATCTAATAGTACGTCGATATGGACAGCCTCCTCCACTTTCAGCCGGCCGAGCACCCATCGGCCCAATGCCGCGGCTGGCCCCGCCGGGAGCCTGGCCTCCGGACCGGCATCCGGAAGCATCTGCTGTTCGCCCAGGATCCGGCTGCGTCCCGCGTCGATCAGCCGGCGCCTCGATTCGGCGGGCAGTTCGGTTACTACGTCGTTCCACTCCTGAACGAGCTTAGCCCCCTGCTTGATCAGCAGGTTGGGACCCCAACTGGTTTTCGAAGTGATATTTCCCGGCACGGCGAACAGATCCCTTCCCTGATCGATCGCCAGCTTGGCCGTTATGGTGGAACCGCTATATTGCGCGCCTTCCACAACCAGAATACCCACGCTCATTCCGCTGATAATACGGTTACGGATCGGAAAATTCTGAGGAAAGGCCACCGATCCCATTGGAAACTCCGACAGAATCAGACCCTTCAGGGCGATGTCCGCCGCCAGTTTTTTGTTCTCTGACGGATAGACCACATCCACACCGCATCCCAGCACCGCCACTGTATCACCCCCGGCGGCCAGCGCGCTCTTGTGGGCGGCCGTATCGATTCCCCGGGCCATCCCGCTGACGATTGTCAGGCCGGCTCGGGCGAGGTCGCCCGCCAGCCGCTCTGTCGCCGCGACGCCGTAGGGAGTCGGCCTCCGGGTTCCCACCACCCCGAACAACAGGGACTCCATCAATTCGATCCGTCCTCGCGCGAACAGCACGATCGGCGGATCGAAAATTTCTCGCAGCAAGGGCGGATAGCGGGGGTCGGAAATCGCAATAACGGCGGTTCCCGCCTGCTCCGTCCGGCGCTGCTGGTCAATGGCTTCGTCGAACGCGCATCCGCTCGAAATACTCTGCGCCACAGATCCGCTGACTCCGGCGGCCTCCAGTTCCGTCCGCGATGCGCGTAACACGGCCTGAGGAGTCCGAAATCGCTCAATCAGTTTTCCGGCGTTCCGGGCGCCCAGGCCCGGCACCAGCCGTAAAGCCAGCCAATGAAGTTCCTCATCCTGGCCCAAAGATGTTGCCTGCATGTATCAACTCTTGTGGCCGGCAGGCATCAAAAATCTCAGCCAGATGAGGGCTGTTCGTTAGATGAAGCTGCGCAGGATTGGTTGCAATTGCCTGTAACTCGTTGACTTTATGACGTAGAACTCACGGTCAGGAAAGGTTGCTCCGTTCGGAAATCGGGGTAGTACGCCTCCCCACCGGGGCGCATCGGGACAGCCACCCAATCGAGAGCCTGAATCACGAGGCAGTAGTGCAACCTCACAAGCGCGGGCGGCCGCCCTTCCGTCACTGGCTCATGCGAAACCGCCGGAATCTGCGGCGCCTCCGGACATACGAGCACGCTATGCGGCTCTCGCGCGGATCGATCCGGGGCCGGCCGGTCTCGCGCGAAGACGCAATAAGGAAAATGAAAGAAAACCGGTCCATTGATTTATCGGATCGCATTTACGAGAATATCCACTTGGACCAAACCACCCGCACATGAGAAAGAATCCCGTCAAACAGGCCCTGGCCGAGGGCAAGCTTCAGCTCGGCACCGGCTTCGGCCAGCTCCGCTCGCCGGAGATCCCCAAGATTCTGGCGGCGGCGGGTTTTCATTGGGCGTTCCTCGATACCGAGCACGGCGGGTTCGACCTGGAAACGGTGCAGGATATCTGCCGCGTGTCCGTCATGGTGGGCCTCGCGCCGATCGTGCGTGTGGCCGACCTGCAGTATTCGCTGGTCGCCCGAGCGCTTGACTGCGGGGCGCAGGGAATTATTTTTCCTCGAGTCGAATCCGCTGAACTCCTCGAACGGGCCATCTCCTGGACCAAGTTTCCGCCACTCGGCATCCGCGGCTACGGCCTCAGCGGGGTCAACCTCGACTACGAAAAAGTAGACTTCCCGCAGGTGATCGAGCACATGAACGCCAACACCATGGTGGTCATGCAGATTGAAACGCGGCGCGCGCTGGACATGCGCGAAGAGCTGCTATCGGTTCCCGGCATCGACGCCGTGATGGTGGGACCGGCCGACCTCTCGATCTCCCTCGGCGTGCCCGGAGAGTTCCAGCATCCCACGATGGTGAAAGCCATGGAAGACATCCGCGACACGTGCATCCGGCGCGGCATCGCGCCCGGCACGCAGACCCGCTCGGCGCCACAGGCGAAGTTCTGGAAGGATCGCGGCATGCGCTTCCTCGGCTGCAGCAATGACACCGGGATGCTTTTCGACCGGGCGTCCGAACTGGCGGCGCAGCTCAGCGCGGCGTAGCGCCATGGCGGTTTCGAGGCGCCGTTTTCTCAGCACGATCTCCGCCGGCGCATTATCCTCTTTTCGCGCGCTGGCCGCGCCCGAGCGCGGACGCGTCAAAATCACCGACATCAAGGTCTTGATGCTCCAGGGTCCCAACACCTACACCCTGGTGAAGGCGCTTACCGACGCCGGCGTTTACGGCATCGGCGAAGGGTACGGCAGCCCCGGCGTGGGCGTGAAGGAAGGCGTGCTGGAGCTGCGGCCCTACTTCATCGGAAAAGATCCGCTCGAAATCGACGCCCTGTATGCCGGACTCGGCCCGCGCACCGACGGTTCGTCCCAGATGCTGCTGCGCGCCGTAAGCGCAATCGAGATCGCGCTGTGGGATCTGGCCGGCAAGCTGCTCGGCGTCCCCGTGGCGACTCTGCTCGGCGGCAAGTTCCGCGACCGCGTGCGCATGTATCACGATGAAGGGCCGCGCAACATGCTGGACACGGCCACGTGCGTCGAGTGGGGAGACAAGATGAAGAAACACCCGGCCGGGTGGACCGTGTTCCGCGTGCCGCTGCCGCGCTCCAATCCACGCATCGACCGCGCGCGCGACGCTTCCAACCGGCTGCTGACCAGCAAGGAATTGCGTGATATCAAGCTCGCCTTCGAGAACACCCGCAACGCCATCGGCGAAGACTACGACCTCATCTGCCATTGCCGGCGTGAATACGACCTGCGCACCGCCCTGCAGCTTGCGGAGGCGATCCAGCCGTTCAATCCTTTGTGGCTCGAGGATCCCATGCCCGCGGACTTTTCCGACGCCTGGGTAAGGCTGGCCGCCGGCTCCAAGACTCCCATCGCTACGGGTGAGAGCCTCGGCCGCCGCCACGGATTCAAGCAGTTCATTCTCAACCAGGGATGCGACATCGTGCAGCTCGATGTGCGCAACGCAGGTGGACTGCTCGAGTCGAAGAAGATTGCCGATCTGGCTGACATTTTCTATCTGCCCATGGCGGCCCAGAACACCGGCAGTGCGGTCGCCACCTATGCCACCGTGCACTGGGCGGCGGCGGTCCGCGACTTCACGGTTGCCGGAACGGCCATCGGACGCGGGAACTGGATGGACGACGTGATCGCCCATGACGGGCCGATCGTCAAAGAGGGGCACATCGCGGTTCCCTCGAAGCCCGGTCTGGGCGTAGAGTTGAATAAGGAAGTGGTAAAGGCCAACCTGGCCGCGGGAGAAAAATATTGGGAATGAAGTGGATCCTCCTGCTTTTCGTCGCCGGGCTCGGTTTGGGAGCTCCGCCGTACACCGCCACCCCGGTGGTAACGAAATCCGGCGCCGTACCGGCCGCCCCGCTCGCCATCACCGGCCTCAAGACCGGCGTGGTCTACAGCTTCCTCCTGGATATTGACCGCAGCGTGCAGGTCCAGCTTGCGCAGCCCGCGGGCGTGATCCTCTCGAAAGCGCTCCAGTCGGGCGACCGCGATTTTTATGCCACGTTCCGTGTACTGCAGTCCGGCCCGGCGCAGCTTCGCTTCGAAGCCGGATCGGGAAACTATCGCTTGCAGATCAACGAGCTCGGCCCGGCGGCCCGGCTGTCGCATATCGAGCAGGAGCCGAATAACCGCTGGCAGGACGCCAATCCGATGGCGCTGGGGCAGACTGTTTTCGGATCGTCCGACGAATACTACTACACCGCCGGCGGCGATGAAGAGGGCGTCGACTGGTACCGGGTGGAGTTCAACGGCGCGTCGCCGAAGCTGGTGTTTTTCCAGGTCGACCTGATGGAGCGCGACAATCTGCCGGTGGATGTCTCGGTCTATCGTGTTGCGGACGGCAAGGCGGTGGCATTCAACGACGGAGAGGATCCAGTCACGCTGCCCCACGAGGTGCAGGCGCTGCCGGGAAACAAGTTCACTACCCGAATTCTCAAGGAGAAGGGGACCTATTACATCCGCGTCCGCGCCAACCACCCGGAATACAAGCTCCGAACCCGGGTATACGATCCACCTCCGTATTCCGCCCCCCGGCAGGCGGTGCGCACCGCGGTCGATTATATTCTCGGGGCAGGCGATTCCTGGCATGCCAACACGCCGCGGAGGGGCGGAGTATTCGACCGGGTGTCCAACGTCCACCAGGAGACGTCGCTCTGCGTCGCCTGTCACCCGACCCATTTCTCGCTGCGCGCCCAGATGTACGCGGCCGGGAATGGATACCCGGTGGTGCAGCGGCAGCAGGCGCAGTTTCTGACGGAGCGCTTCTATAACAACCCGCGTCCGTTTTACGGTTTCGAGCAGCAGGGCGCGGTGTGGGCGCGGGTGATCTCGGCCCCCGCCAATGTGCTCGGCCGCATGTCCGTCCTCCTTGACATTTACGAGAAGGAGATAACGGACTGCAGGCGCGACACCTATCACAAGGGTGTCGCCGAGTATCTGAAGCTCTATTACAAAGACCGCGACAAGCTGCCTCCGGACGAGACCAACGGCAACACGCCGCTGGTGAGCGCCTACGAAGTGGCCTGGTACGCCTGGCGCGTTACCCGCGACGAGAAGATCGCGCGGCTGGTCGAACAGGATGCGATCAAGAACATGATCGATCTGTGCTATCAGACGCTGGCCCTGGCCGACATCGACCGGGCGAAGCACGCGGAGAAGATCCGGCGGAACGCCGAGCGTATTCTTTCGCTGCAGCGGCCCGACGGGCAGTGGTCGATGAAATTCGAGCCCGATCAGGCCGAAGTGGAATTCCAGACCGGCCACGCCCTCTGGGCTCTCCAGGCGGCGGGAATTCCGGCCGTTCATCCACAGGTCGCCAAGTCTATCCAGTACCTGCTGAAGCGCCAGCAGCCCTTCGGCGGATGGATGGATCCGCTGCAATCCTTCGAGAATTTCCGCACGCCGTTTCGGGAGACCCAGATGGCCGTGCTCGGCCTGAGCGCCTATTTCCACGGGCCGCGCGAATCCAAAGGGTGGAATACCAAACCGCCGGAAAAGCTGGCGCACGATCCGGCGACACTCCTCGGCCAACTCGACAACCTGTGGGACAAGGCTGCGCCGGGGCTAGTCGATCAACTGCTGGAGGCGGCCGGATCGAACGAAACGCTGGTGCGGCAGCAGGCAATCGAAGCGCTCGGACGCGTAGCGCCGGAGGCCTATGCGAAGTCGCTGGCCGCCGGACTCGGGGATCGCAGCAAGCTCGTCCAGCGGACAGCTGCCTGGGCTGCACGTCAGATCTACAACCGGTCTGAGACGGCGCCGGCCGAGCCTGTGGCGGCGGCGCTTGACTCGGCGGACCCGCGCACCCGCTGGGGCGCGACCCGTATTTTTGCGGTCCATTTCTCCGCGCTGGCGCGTCGCCCGGAGTTCCTCGATCCGCTGGTGAAGCGCGTCTCGGACGACGAGCCTACCGTCCAGATGCAGGCGCTGAAGGGACTCTGGCAATACTGGTTCTGGACGCCGGACTCCGGCGCCAGGGACCGCATCGAAGATGCTTTCCTGAAAGCGATGGCCAAGCCGCAGCACCCCTGGGTGGATCGCAACCTGCGCGAAGGCATTTACAACATCGCGGATGAGAATATCCGATACTTCTACAACAACTGGATCCCGCTGCTGGCCTCGCCCGAAGACCGCGTCCGGGTCATTCGCGGGCGCCTGGCTGTGGAGGACCGGCTGGCGCGGAAATTCGCGCAGGTGCTCGAGACCGGGTCGGACGCGCAGCGCAAGACGCTGCTGGCCGGCCTCAGCGAGTTCCACCTGCGCCGCGGCGATGTGTACGACCCCAAAGCGGACCACTCCGCGGTGGCGCCGCCGCTCTACAACCGCATCGGCAACGACGTGGAGCAGATCGTCTTTTTCGGCGCCAGCAACGACCGTTTTGCCAGGGCGCTGCTCCCGCTGCTCGATTCCCCGGACGCCGAGATGCGGCGCCTGGCGACGCAGTCGGCGCTGCTGGCTCGAAGCGTAAAGTTCCCGGGGGTCAATGCGGTGGCTGGTCCGGAAGGCGCCGATCACAAGGCGCTGAAGCAAGCGGTGGAAAGTCGCAATGCGCCGGCCGAAGTGCTGGCTGCGTTCAGCAGCAACCCGCCTCCGGCGAAGCTTTCCCAGCGTGCAAAGCAGCCGACCGGGCGCTTCCCCAAGCCGGACGAGGCTTACTTCCGCGGCTACGTGGAGCCCATCCTCGAGACCCGCGGGAAGGACGGGTATGCCTGCGTGCACTGCCACGCCTCCCACACCCTGTTCAACGGAACGTATTCCACCGTCATGAACGTGGTGGACCTGAATGATCCCGAGAACAGCCTCATCCTGCGCAAGCCGATATCGAACTCGCAAAGCGAAGGCACTCTGGGCTCGACACAGCTTTCTCACGGCGGCGCCGTCCGCTGGGAAAAGGATTCCCCGGAGTACAGGACCATTCTCAACTGGATCAAGGGCGCGAAGTGAACGCGAAAGCGTACCCGAGCCTCCCTTACATCGCTCCGTTTGCCGCCTTCATGGCGATCATGGCGCTCGGACAGGCGTTGCCGGGTGGAATCGAAATTCTGTATCCGCTGCGGGTGCTGGTTGTGTTTGGAGTATTGCTGTTCTTTTCCCGAGGCGTGCTCGATTTCCGGGTGACGGCCGCGTTGGGCGCGATTCTGCTGGGCGCGGCGGTTTTTGTCATTTGGGTTGCGCCCGATCTGTTGTGGCCGGCGTATCGAAGCCACTGGTTGTTCACCAACGCGATCACGGGGGAAGCGAAAAGCACGGCCCCGGAGAGCCTGCGGTCGAACGTGGTCTTTATCGTGTTCCGCACGGTGGGATGCGTGCTGCTGGTCCCGGTGATCGAGGAGTTGTTCTGGCGAGGATGGCTGTCGCGCTGGCTGATCGACGCCAATGATTTCACCCGCGTCAAGCTGGGCGAGTACACGCCGATGTCGTTCTGGGTGGGATCTCTGCTGTTCGCCTCCGAGCACGGCCCATACTGGGAGGTCGGAATGCTGGCCGGGATGGCGTACAACTGGTGGATGCGCCGGACCCGTAGCCTGGGGGACTGCATCCTGGCGCACGCGGTCACGAACGGATGCCTGTCGGTCTACGTTCTGGCTGCGGGTGACTGGCGATATTGGCTGTAGGTGTCACAGTCCGCCGGGACAGTCGCCGGAACTGCTCCCCACGAGGCGTTCAATCTACAGCGCGAACACGAAGGCTCGGCGGTTCCTAGCGGCAATGAGGTAGTGGTCGATTTCGCCATACACTTCCCTCGATGTCCCTTCATCTTGCATGAGACAAGAGTTGTCGAGCCCGCGGCTGAAAAAAGGTATATAATCTAGATCGGATTTATACTGGTCTCCGAGCGCATCGGCTTTATCTTGGAGGTTTCCATGTTTGATAGCCTCGCGGACCGCATGAAAGCAGATGAGAAGCGTGAAAGTAACGCGACCGAACGGACGTTGCGCATTGTGGCGGCGCTCGTAATAGCCGTGGTTGTTTTTGGCGGCCTTTACTTTGTAGTTCGATTGCTCGAATAGGATCGGGCTGCGATCATCACTTCTTTCGAGGGCGAGATCCGTTTCATCACGGATTTCACGATGGCGGGGTAACCTGCGTTTGGGTTGTACGTACGCAGGATTCCGTCCACGTCCTTATCCCTGTAGAGCCTGGAGCTGTGCAGGCGGCTAGCCACGTCATGAATACCTGCCCGTACGGAGGTAAAAATGGCGCGTCCGCCATCCCAGCCGAACAGGTTGTTGTTCGTAGTCACACGTCCGCCGCCGGATTCCACGAGTGAGATACTGGGGAGCAGGCGCCAGTCCAGGTTGTGCCTGTCGGCGGCTCGAAGAAACTCGGCCGACAGCTCCCTGGCAGGACAATCGGATTCCTGAAAGAACCGCTTCAAACTCTCGAGCCTGGGATCGTTTCTGTACTCTGCCGCCGCGCCTGGAAGTTCGGTGTTGGTGACAGCCACGGGAATGGAAAGAATTCCCGCCAGCATCAAGCCATTGGAAAGCAATCGTTTCATAGGTAATACGTCTCCTTGTTATGGTGAAACCGGAGTTATTACAACTACTTAACGCGATCCCAGAGAAGAAAACCGGGAGCGGGATACCGATGAAGGGCGCAAACGTGAAGTGAGTTTACAGAGCAGGCATAAACGGAGAGTATAGCACAGGCGGAGCGAAATCTATCGTATAATTCAAAGCGACCGAAGAGGGTTGTACTAAAAGTTATGTACCGAGTGAAAGCTCTCGCAATCTGCTTATTTCTGGCTTCGCTTGGCCGAGCTCAGGAGCCAGTCAGCTTTGTCCGTCAGATCAAGCCCATACTGGCGCGCCAGTGCCTGGGATGCCACCAGGGCGCCAGCCGGCAGGGCGATCTTTCTTTAGCGGCGGTCAAGGACATCAAGACTGGCGGGAAAAAAGGGTCTGCCTTGGCCGGAGCGCCCGAAAAGAGCCTGCTCGTTTCCTACCTCACGGGCGAAGTGAAGCCGCAAATGCCTTTTGGCGGCAAGCCGCTCCCGGACGATCAGATTGAACTCTTTCGCCGCTGGATCCGCGAGGGCGCCAAGGACGATTCGCCCGCCGACGCTCCGGCGGCGCCCGTCTCCACCGGACCCACCGTATACCACGCGCCGCCGGTCATCACCGCGGTCGCGATTTCGCCCGACGGGAAGTGGATGGCGATTTCAGGCTATCGCGAAATCCTGTTGCGCGAATACGGCGGCGAGCTGATTGCGCGGCTGCCCGGGCTTTCCGACCGCATCCACTCCATCATCTTTTCGCCCGACGGAAAAACCCTGGCCGCGGTGGGAGGCAGCCCGGCGCGGTTCGGCGAGGTGCAGATCTGGGACCTGGCTTCGCGCAAGCAGACGCATTCGGTGATGGTGTCGAACGACACCCTGTTCGGCGCATCGTTTTCACCGGACGGCTCGCGCATTGCCTGCGGAGCGGCGGACAAATCGATCCGCATATTCGAGACGGCCAGCGGTAAAGAGATTCGAAAAATGGATCACCACGAAGACTGGGTCTTCGGCGCCGTATTCGGAGTGGACGGCAAGCGGCTGGTTTCCGTAAGCCGGGACAAAGCGGCGAAGCTTACCGACGCCAACACCGGAGCCTTCATCGAGAACGTCAACCTGATCAACCCGACCAAAGAGCCGCTGACCGCCCTGGTGCGGCATCCAAAAAAAGACTGGGTGCTGATCGGCGGCGAGGAGCGCGTGCCGTATCTTTACATGATGGACCGGCCGCGCGCGATGCGAATCGCCGACGATTCCACTCTTATCCGGAAGTTTGACCGCCAGGACGGGCCGATCCTCGCGCTGGCCTACAGCCCTGACGCCAAATACGTCGCCGTAGGCAGCGCGGCGGGCGACGTCCACATCTATGAAGCGGAGACCGGCGAGCTGTCCGGCAGTTGCAGCGGACATCGCGGCGGGATCTACACGCTGCAGTTCCACCCGGACAGCCGGCATCTGGTTTCCGCCGGCTTCGACGGCGTGGTTCGGATTTACGATCTGACCGGGAAGCTGGAAAAGGACTTCGTCCCGGTTCCCCTCGAAAAAGCGGTGGTGTCGCAAAAATGAAACGTTCGTTCGCGATTGTTCTTCTGGCGGCGGCGCTGCAAGCCGCGCCGCCATCCATCCGCGATATTCAACCCCGGGGCGCGCAGCGCGGCAAGAGCCTGACGCTCTATCTTCGCGGTGAGGGGCTGGCGCAGGGCGCGCAGGTGAAGTCCACGCTGCCGGCGAGCTTTTCGCAGCTCACGCTGTCGAAGGATCCTCTGTCGGAGTTCGGCGGCATGTCTCGTCCCAACGCAGTGCTGCCGTTCCTCGTCGCGCTGAAGCCGGACACGCCTGTCGGGCTGTATCCGATTCGGGTGGTGACGCCGGACGGCATTTCGAACGTGGTTCTGTTTTCGGTCGGCGATCTGCCGGAGGTGGAAGAGATCGAAGCGAAAAATCCGAAGCAGCCGAATAACTTTCCGCCTGAAGCGCAGAAGGTCGCGATCCCAGCTGTAGTCAACGGTACGCTCGAAGGGCCGGATGTGGACAATTTTGTTTTCTCGGCCAAAGCCGGGCAGAAGCTGGTGTTCGAAGTGGAAGCGCGGCGGGCGGGCTCGGCAGTGGATCCGGCCATAGAGATCTTCGATTCGACAGGCCGCGAGATCGCTCGGAACGACGATGCGCCCGGGCTCGGCGTGGACAGCCGCGTGGAAGTGGCCTTCCCCAAGGCCGGCGAGTATCGCATACTGGTGCACGATTCGAAATTCAGCGAGCAAAGCCAAAATTATTACCGGCTGAAAATCGGCAGTTATGCTTACGCCGATACTCTCTTTCCTCTTGGTGGACACCGGGGGGAGACGGCCGAGGTTACCCTGCTCGGCGGCAACCTGCCGCATCCCGTGAAGACACAGGTCGATCTCAAAACGAAATCGGGATTCGTGTTTGTCCACGTGCCCGGCTCGTCGAGCGCCCCCTTTCTGTTCGCCGTGGGCGACCGGCCGGAAGCGCTTGAGCCCGAGTCCGGACCGGCAGTCCTGACCGAAGGCACGACCGTCAACGGACGGATTTCCAAAGGCGGCGAAATCGACCGTTACAAGCTCAAAGTGGAGCCGGGGCAGAGATGGCTCTTTGAAATGGAGGCGGCGTCGCTGGGGACGTCCCAGCTCGATGCGATCCTGACGCTCACCGATGCCGCCGGAAAGAAGCTGGCCTCGGGCGACGACGGAAACGGCGCCGATCCGGTGCTCGCGTTCAAGGTTCCGGCCGGCGTGTCGGAGTTGAACCTGGCGGTGGAAGACCTGCTCGGACGAGGCGGCAACCTGTTCGCGTACCGCCTCAGGGCGCAGCAGCAGGCCGCGGACTTTTCAGTTGAGCTATCGACTCCTTTCGTGAACGTGCCCGCCGGCGGAACCGCGGCGGTCACATGCGCGGTTCAGCGCCGGGGCTATAGCGGCGCAGTCCAATTGGCGATTCCCAATCTGCCGCCCGGATTTCATGTGGCCGGAGGGCATGTCGCGCCCGAGGCGGCCGGACAGAGCTTCAACAATGCGGTCCGGCGAGCCTCGGCCGGCACTCTGACCATTACGGCGGATGCCGGGGTCAAGCCGCAATCGCTCGAATTGACAGTGGTTGGAATCGGTAAGACGAAGAACGGCGAGATCCGGCGCACGGCGCGCGGACCGGGTATGATCACCGCCGTCAAGGGCGACAAGCAGAAACCGTTCACCGCTCCCTGGCTCGAGATGCAGCTTCCCATGGCCACCACGAGCGCGCTGCCGATTACGCTGGAATCGCCCACGCCCCGGATTCGCATCGCCCAGGGATTCGAGTACCCGATCGAGTACCGCGTCCACCGCAAGGAAGGCGCCAAGCTCATCGGCAAAGTGACGGCGCAGGCCACCAGTACTGTCGGCAACCTGCGAATTAACAAAGGCGTCGCGTCCAAGAACCCGGACAGCGGGAGCGTGACGCTGGCCACCAATTTCGCCACTCCTGCCACCTCGTTCGACATGCTTCTCAGCGCGCAGGCCGAAGTGGACGGCAAACCGGTGACGATTCTGGCCCCGGCGCTCGAATTCGAAGTGGTTCCGGGTTATTCGATCCGGCTGGCCAGCTCCAGTCTCGAGATCGCGCCGGGGGGCAAAGTGGAGGTCGCCGGGACGGTGCATCGGGAACTCACGTTCGAAGGCGGCGAGATCAAAATTACAGCCGACGATCTACCCGACCATATCCAGTGCCCGGCGGTGACGGTGCCGGCCGATCAGCGGAAGTTCGCGTTGGTTTGCGAAGCAGCGGCGGGCGCCAAGGCCGGGACATTTCCGATACGGATCGCATCCGCCGCGCCTGATGTCGGACGGAAAGCGAAAGCGGAATACAAGATCGCCGATGTTGCCGCCAAGCTGGTTGTCGGCGAAGCCGCCGGAAAGACGGCCGCCAGCCGCTAAGCCGGGAAGCGGCTTTCGGACCATCTTTTCAGACAAAGCTCCAGATTCCGCCCGATCACCACTTGCGGCGGGGCGCGCCGCACCGGCGCGAGCGCTTCGGCATTAGCCGCATGACCGGCTGCTATCAACCAGGCCGCCGACGCGATCGCGCTCCGCGAGTAGCCCAGCGCGCAGCACACCAGGGTGGGCCTGCGCCCGGCGAGTTTGAGGATGGCGTGAACGGCGGCGTCGAATTGGCTGTCGGCCGGCACCGTCAGATCGAGAATCGGGACACATTCATCGGCGCGGATCGGCAGTTCGGCCGTGAGGTCAAGCAGCGAGTTCATCCCTTCGCGGTCCTTCCCGGACGGAGCCCGTCCGATCCACACGCCCTGCGCGAGGTGATTCTTGGCAGGCTCGCCGCGTGTCCACAAGCGGACGTTGGTCCATGCGGCGACACGCAAAACGACACTCGTCCGTTGCCCTTCGCCAGCCAGG
>DATJFH010000150.1:0-53087 GCA_035495815.1 Bryobacteraceae bacterium | reverse complement strand
ACGCCTGCAGAAACAGCATCAAAGCGATAACAGGTTTGGGTTGGCTCCCCGGCTCCGATTCGACCACCTTCATGCCTCCCAAGGCCGCTCCCGATTCCCGCTCCTCCATGCCGCTCCGCAACTTCGGTGATTGTCCGTGTTGTAGCCTGAAATCTGGAGCCGTCATGAAAGCAATCGCCGCACTGCTTCTCGCCTTTTCAGCTAGCTCGATTTCCACTCCCCTTTTCGCGAAAGGAATCATCACCAGGGTGACCATCAAGGGGCCCACTCTCCCCACGCCGGTCGAGATCACCAACGCCGGAATCAAGGATTTCACGCCCTGGGCCGGTCCCGGCGTCACCATCAACGGCGTCAAGCAGACCGAAGGATTCATCATCGACTGGAAATACGGACCTCTCTCCGGCCGCCCCAAAGAACTCCCCCGTTACGAAGTTTCTTTCTATGGGAAACTCTACGGTCAGCCGTCCGGCGCCAGGGACGAGCTCGTGCATGTCGTCCTCTATGAGTACGATTCCCTCGTCGGCCGCGGTTACGTCTACCTGCCCGGCAAGCCCGACGAATGGTACCGGCTCAACGCCGCCAAAATGCTCCACGACGGCATGGAGGGGAATTGGTTTCGTGCCACCCGCGAATGGGACGAATTCTTGAAGCCCTTCATCCCCCGGGTTCAGAAGAAACCGCCCGCTCCCAGCCAGCAGTAATGGACCGCCCGGGTGATTTTCGCGCCTCGTAAAACAGTAGGATACAGTTTGAGGTTCCCAAGCCATGCGCTCCTGTTATGTCTGCAGCTGCACGTGACCTCCGCCCAAACGCGCCCCTTCGACCACTCACTCTGGAGCGACCTGCTCAGGGCCTATGTCACCCGGGAATCGAGAGTCGATTACCGCTCTCTCAAGGCGCACGGCGCCGCTTCCCTCGATCGCTACCTTCAGCAACTCGCGGCCCCTTGGCCCCCCACCATCACCCCCGACGCCAGGAAAGCCGCCCTCATCAACTCCTACAATGCCCTCACCGTCCGATGGGTGGCCGCGAACTATCCCGTGGCAAGCATCTGGCGCACCCGCCATCCCTTTACCGAAGCCCGCCACACCGTGGACGGCGCCGCGACCTCGCTCGACCAGATCGAAGGACGTCTGCGGGCCATGGGCGATCCGCGGATTCACGCGGCGCTGGTCTGCGCCGCCCGCAGTTGCCCGCCCTTGCGACAGGAGGCTTACGACGGCTCCCGCCTCGACAGCCAGCTCGATGACAATACCCGGGCCTGGCTTGCCAATCCGAATCTCAACCAGTTCTTTCCAGCCCGCAACCGGGCCAGTGTGAGTATGATCTTTAAGTGGTATCAGGCGGACTTCGGTTCGGTGGAAAAATTCCTGGCGCGGTTCGGACACCCGGCGGCTCAGTTGGAATACAAGCCGTACGATTGGGGACTCAACGATTCCTCCGGCGCGGGCAACGCCTACTGCGATTTATATTTTTACTGGGACGCCTTTCGGAACAAGATATTTTGACAAGCCCATGAACAGCCTCGTCTCGGTCGTCATCCCTACCCTCAATGAAGCGGAATCCATCGGCCCGACCCTCGAGGCGGTCGCGCGCATGCGCGGAGCCTTCGAGGTCATCCTGGTCGACGCCGGCAGTCCCGACGGCAC
Organism: Bryobacteraceae bacterium; assembly: GCA_035495815.1. Classification (GTDB taxonomy): domain Bacteria; phylum Acidobacteriota; class Terriglobia; order Bryobacterales; family Bryobacteraceae; genus DATJFH01. The sequence goes on along the minus strand of DATJFH010000150.1, from coordinate 51,438 downwards.
CGCCCGCGTCGCCGGCCGCTATCCGGGCGTCCGCTTCGTGACCTCGGGTCCCGGGCGCGGAGTCCAGATGCACGCCGGTGTCGCCGCCGCCCGCGGCGAGGCCGTCTGGTTCCTCCACGCCGACACCAGCCCGCCCGAAGACGGCGTCGAGAAGGTGCTCGAAGCCCTGGCCGATCCGAAGATCGTGGCCGGCAATTTCGCCGTCCGCTTTGACGGCCCCCGCCGCGCCGCGCGCTTCCTCACCTGGTTCTACCCTCAGTTGCGCCGCTTCGGAATGATCTACGGCGACTCCGCCATCTTCGTTCGAAAAAGCAGCTATCTTCGCGCTGGCGGCTTCCGCCCCTTTCCCATGTTCGAGGACCTGGACCTGGTGCGGCGTCTCGCCAGGCTCGGCCGGCTGGCGCACGTGCCCAGCTGCGTCACCACTTCCTCCCGCCGCTTCCACGAACGCAGCTTCACCGCCGCCATGGCGCGGGCCGCCGCCCTCCAGATCCTGTACTGGCTCGGAATCCCGCCGCGCGTTCTCTACCGGTTCTATCCCCAGATCCGCGGCGTCGTCCCCGGACCCTCTGCCGATGCCGTGAGCCTCACCACATCTTCCACACCAGCAGCGCCACCGCCGCCAGGAATCCCACAGCCGCCTTGTACTCTTCGTTCTTGAGGTACAGCGCCGGACGAAACCGTTCCCGGCTTTTGGCCGCCGTCATCCGAAACCAGAGCCGGGGAACGTGCCGCGCGTACTCCGCATATTCGGGAAAAAGTTTCCGCAGGTGCTGCTCTTCGAGCTCGATCACCGGCAAATACAGTAGGGCGAACGCCGCGGTGAACAAGACCGCCAGCTCCGGACGCCGCGAAGCGCCCACCAGGCCCGCCGCCACCAGCGCCGTCCCCACATACAGTGGATTTCGCGTGCGCGCGTAGGGCCCTCCCCGGGCCAGCGTTCGATTCTTTTCCAGGTGTCCCGCCGCCCAGGCGCGCAGCGCCAGTCCCGCGATCGAAATCGGAGCCCCCAGCGCCAGCGACTCCCGGCTCGGGTCGGCGCGCCACACGAACATGCCCAGCAGCAGAAAGCCCGCCGGCGCGCGGAGCCGCTGCGCGAAATCGGCGTACCTTTTGGGAAACAGATAGCGGGGCGTCATCGTGGCGCGGCTCAGAAAGGATGCGCGGCCGTGGGGCGGGCGTGAAGCTGCGCTTCGAGCACTGCCATGACACGCTCCACCGGAATCGCCCGCATGCTGCCCTCGATCTCCGCGCCCCTTTTATAAGACGTCTCCGCCGCCGGACTGCGCAGCACTTCGATCGAACTGCGGTACGGACCGTTCCGGCTCGGATCGGTGGGCCCGAAAATCGCTACCCCCGGCTTGTCCAGCGCCGCCGCCAGGTGCAGCGGACCGCTGTCCACCCCCACCACCGCCTTCGCCTTCCGCGTTGCGTAAATCAATCCCGGCAGTCCGGACGTGTGCGCCACGGCCCCCGGAATGCCCGCCAGGATTCCCGCGCTCGAGGGCGGCCCGTTGACCACCAGCGCCAGTCCCATCTCCCGCTCCAGCCGGCCTGCCAGCTGCGAATAAAATTCCAGCGGCCACTGTTTCGCTTTCCATCCGGCCAGCGGGCAGGCCAGTACGAAGTCCCGCCCCGGCAGCGTTCCTTCGGACTCGCCCGCGGGCAGCGGAAACTTGTAGAGCAGGCTCGAAGCCCCCGCCGCCCGCGCCAGGTCCAGGTTGCGGTCCACCACGTGCGCCGACGTTGGCGCCGAGTAGTTGGAATAGAACAACGCCGCCGGCTTTTCGCGCACCTGCGAGCGGGCGAATCCGAAAATGCGGTCCGGTCCCGCCACCGACGCCACCAGCGCCGACTTGATCAGCCCCTGAAAATCCACCGCCAATTGAAACGGCTCACGGCGCAGTTCCTTGCGGGACCGCAGCAGCCCCGCCAGGCTGGTGCGCTCCACCCCGATGACCCGGTCCACGAACACGTTGCCCTCGAGCAGCGGCGCCCACTGCGGCGCCACCGCCCAGGTGATGTGCGATCCAGGCAGGCTGTGCTTGAGGCTGGCTACCGCCGGCAGCGTGTGGATGATGTCGCCCATCGCCCCCAGGCGCACCACCAGGATCCGCGCCGTGGGGCTAGGCTCTTTGACGCCCGTGTACATGTTCGATCAACCCGCGCGAACGCCGCACGTCGGCGGCCTCCTCGCGAATCACCTCGTCCGGCCCGATCTTCTCGATCGCCCCGTCCAGATCCCTACCGGCGATCGGGAAGACGTAGTCTACCATGTGGAGCCCGGCCGCCAGCTCCGCCCGGGCCCGCGCTCCGAGCAGCGGGTTGGCCGGATCGAGCACCGCCGCGAAAAGCGTCCCGCCGCCGGCCAGGGAACGCAACCGTCGCACCAGATCGGGAGTCAGTACGTCGAAATAACCCGCCGCCAGCCGGATCCGAGCCCCGCCCCGGCGCAGCCCGGCGGCGATTCCGGCAGCCGCCTCGAGGTCGATAATCTTCGATCTGGTATCCATCAGCGCAAAAGATCGCGCGCCGCCCCGGCCACCCGTTCCGGCCCGACGCGCGTCATGCAGCGGTGGTCGATCGGACACTCCCGCAGCAGACACGGACTACACTCTACCTTCTCACGAACCACGCGCGCCAGCGGTCCGGTGGGTCCGGTGGCGTCTTCGTCGGTGGCGCCGAAAATGGCCACGGTTCTCACGCCCGCCGCCGAGGCGATGTGCATCGCCCCCGAATCGTTCGTCAGAAACAGACGGCAGGCCGCCGCCAGATCGATGAACTCGCGCAACGTCGTGCGTCCGGCCATGTTGATCGCCGCCACACCCGTTCCCCGGATCTCTTCCGCTATCGTGTCGCAGAGCGCCCGCTCGGCGTCCGAGCCGAACAGCGCCACCCGCGCCTCCTGCTCCCGCGCCACGGAAGACGCCGCCGCCGCGAACCCTTCCGCCAGCCACCGCTTGGCCCCGCCGTACGCCGCCCCCGGACTCACGCCGATCACCGGCGCCGCAATCCCCAGCTCGCGAAAGCGCTCCAGCCCTCGGGCCGCGGCCGGCGCAATGCCGTCGAGCCGGATACCTTCGCTGGGAGGAATTTCGTCCAGGATGCCCGCCCGGCGCAGCAGTTCCAGATAGTAGAAGCGCTCATGACGCGGAATGTCGCCCCGCCTGGGCACGGGGATGGCATCGGTGAGCAGCCACCCGCGCCCGTCGCGGTCGTACCCGATGCGCTTCGGAATCCCCGCCAGCCGCGCCAGCAGCGCCGCTTCGAAGGCATTCTGCAGCAGAATGGCGCAGTCGAACCGCTCGCGGCGCAGAGCCTGCGCCAGAGCCCACTTCGCCCCCCAGTCGCGGAACCCGCCCGCCGGCAGGTAGCGGATCACGCGGTCGATGGACTTCTCCCCCGCATAGATATCGGCCACCCACGGTCGCGCCAGCGCCACCATCTCGGCTGTCGGAAATCTGCGCCGGATAGCGCTCAGGGCTGGCGCCGACATGACCGCGTCGCCCACCCAGTTCGTGGCGCGGATCAGGATTTTGGAGTAGCAGTCCAAGCTTGTTTCAGGATAGCCCGGTTGCTGCTCCGCCGCTCCCCTAGCCCGGCCCAACAAGTGATTCACGCCAAGACGAAAAAAATTTTCACCCTGTTTCCAGTCACGTCGCGCTTCCCACGCCTTCCCTTCGCCGCCTGGCCTGCTATTTTCAGATCGGAGGCTCGAACCCGGATCCCACCGGGAATTTCAACAGAATTCATCACATTCAACACGATTCTCTGCTCATTGGGTTTGCTCGCGCGGTTCCGGTAACCTGGCGTCCAAAAGATTCGCCCCTCCACATTACAATCTTGTTACAATCTCGCAACAGAACGGTTACAATATCCCTGATGCAACGGAATCTAAAGCTCTTCTGTGGTGTCCTCCCCCTCCTCCTCGGCTCCTGCACCGGCTCCTCCTCCGTCAAGGACGTCAAGGCCGCCGACCCGCCCTCCGTGCAAGTGGTGGCCGTCTCCAAGATCGCCGCCGCCGACCTCACCCGTGAGATCGTGCTCACCGGCGAGTTCCGGCCTTACCAGGTGATCGACCTCCACGCCAAGGTCGCCGGCTACCTCAAGAAGATCAACGTCGATGTAGGCGACCGCATCCAGGCCGGCCAGCTCATCGCCACGCTCGAGATTCCGGAAATGAACGACGAGCTCGCGCACGCCGCCGCCACCGTCAAGCGCGGCGCCGCCGAGGTCCAGCGCGCCCAGCGCGAGTTGCAGAACGCCGAGACCAGCCGCAAGCTGGCAGAGCTCTCCTACACCCGCCTCGCCAACGTGAATAAGAACGACCCCGGCCTGGTCGCCCAGCAGGAGCTCGACGTCGCGCTCGCCAGACAGCAGTCCGCCGAGCAGCAGGTCGCCGCCGCCCAGGCCGCGCTCGCCTCCGCCGAGCAGCAGGTGGAAATCTCCCGGACCACCGAACAGCGCGCCAGGACGATGAATGACTACACCCGCATCACCGCGCCTTTCGCCGGAGTCATCACCAGGCGTTTCGCCGACACCGGCGCCATGATCCAGGCCGGCACCGCCTCCCAGTCCCAGGCCATGCCGGTCGTGCGCCTCGCCCAGATCGATCGGCTTCGTTTGATCATCCCGGTTCCCGAATCGCTCGTCCCACGCATCCACCTCGGCGCCCCGGTGATGGTTCGCGTCACCGCGCTCGGCAAATCCTTCCCCGGGACTGTCTCCCGCTTCTCGAAAGACGTCCTGCTCGCCACCAAGACCATGGAGACCGAGATCGACGTCCCCAACCCCGGCTGGGCCATGACGCCCGGCATGAACGCCGATGTCGTGCTCACGCTCGAGAAGCGCGACCACGCGCTGACTACCCCCGTCCAATCGCTGACCATGCGCGACGGAGCCCGCTTCGTCATGGTCGTCAACCCCGACGGCACTATCGAAGAACGCCAGGTCAAAATCGGGATCGAAACGCCGGCCAAGGTCGAAGTGCTCTCCGGCGTGAAGCTCGACGAGATGGTCATCGTCGGCAACCGCAGCCAGCTCCGCCCCGGGCAGAAAGTGGAGCCTAAAATCGGCGGCGTCAGCTAGCCCCAAGGAATCGTCATGGCTGGATTCTCCATCCGCAACCCGTATTTCGTCATCGTCTGCGCCCTGCTGATCGTCGTGCTGGGCGTTTCCTTCCTGGTCAGAATGCCTGTCGACATGTTCCCCAAGATGGACATCACGGTGGTCGTCACCGCCACCTTCTTCCCCGGCATGCCGCCGGAGCAGGTGGAGAACGACATCACCTCGCGTCAGGAGCGCTTCTTCACCCTTGCCCCGGGCATCGACCATATCGAGTCGCGCTCGCTTCCCGGCGTCAGCATCATCAAGATCTATTTCCAGCCCGGCGCCAATCCCGATACCGCGGTCTCGACCATGGCCAACCTGGCCGCCGCCGAGCAGCGCCGCCTGCCCGTGGGTACGCTGCCGCCCATCGTGCTGCGCTTCGACGCCTCCAGCCTGCCCGTGTGCCTCATCGCCCTCAAGGGCGAGGGGATGACGGACGCCGAGTTGCGAGACATCGGCCACTACAAGGTCCGCACCCAGGTGGCCAAGGTGCAGGGCGCCGCCGTCCCGCCGCCCTTCGGAGGCACCTACCGCCAGATCATGGTGTACGTCGATCCGAAGAAGCTCGAAGCCTACTCCGTCAGCCCCATGGATGTGGTGCGCGCCGTCAACGACGCCAACCTCGTCATTCCCGCCGGCGCCGTCCGAATGGGTCCGCTCGACTACCCCGTGTTTACCAACAGCCAGTTCACCGATATGGCCGGCATCATGCAGTCCCCCATCCGGACCGTCGGCCAGGCCTCGGTAAAGGTGGCCGACGTCGGCACGGCCAAGGACGCCGCCCAGATCCAGTACAACATCGTGCGCGTGGACGGGCAGCCTTCCGTCTACCAGCCCGTGCTGCGCCAGGGCGGCGACACCAACACCATCGCCACCGTCGACGCCGTGAAGAAGGAAGTCGCCAACCTCCTCGATACCCCCGACAACCTGGTCGCCCGCGTGGTGTTCGATCAGTCGCTCTATATCAAGCACGCCATCGAAACGCTGCTGCATGAGGGAGCGATCGGCGTATTCCTCACGTCGGTGATGATCCTGTTGTTCCTCGGCAGCATGCGGGCCACGGTAGCGGTGTTCCTTTCCATTCCGCTCTCCGCGCTGGTGGCCTTCATCGCCCTCTATTTCGGCGGCGGGTCGATCAACTCCATGACGCTGGGCGGCCTGGCGCTGGCCTTCTCCCGGCTGATTGACGATTCGGTGGTAGTGCTCGAAAATATCTTCCGGCGCATGGACCTGGGCGAGAGTCCGGTTCTGGCCGCGGAAAAAGGCGCGCGGGAAGTGGCGCTGCCCGTGCTCGCCTCCACTCTGACCACCGCCGTCGTCTTCTTCCCGGTCACGTTCCTGTACGGCGTGAGCCGTTACCTCTTCAGCGCCCTCGCGCTCACCGTGGTGCTGGCGCTGCTGGCCTCCTACGTCGTCGCCATGACCATCGTGCCGCTGTTCTGCGCCCGCTTTATCAAAGGACACGGAGCGGCCGCCGATTCCTCTTCGCGCCACAAGCCCGGCGTCTTCGACCGCGCCTTCCACAAGCTTCTCGACGGCTATGACTTCCTGCTGGGCCGCGTGCTGCGGGCCCCCGCCGTCATCGTCATCGCGTCGCTGGCCATCTTCGCCGTCAGCCTCCTGATCTATCCGCGCCTCGGCGTCTCCTTCTTCCCGCGCACCGACGCCGGTCAGTTCGTCATCAATCTCAAAGCTCCCTCCGGCACCAACCTGCTGGTCACCGAAAAGGAAATGGCCAAGGTCGAAAAGATCGTCCGCGAGGTGGTTGCGCCCGAAGATTACGGCATGATGGTGACCAACATCGGCGTCGTCCCCGACTTCTCGGCCATCTACACCAGCAACTCCGCGCCCAACACGGCCTTCCTGCAGGTCAGCCTGACGGAGGGCCACAAGGTCGGCAGCTACGAATACATGGACCGCGTGCGCCGCCGCCTGGCCCGCGAGATGCCCCATATCAGCGCCTACTTCCAATCGGGCGGCTTCGTGGACGCGGTTCTGAACTTCGGCATGCCCGCCCCCATCGACGTGCAGGTCAGCGGCCCCACGCTCGAAGCGGCGCACAAGACCGCAACCCAGCTGGCCTCCAAGATCCGCCTCATCGACGGTGTCAAGGATATCCTGATCCCCCAGGACATCGACAGCCCCGCGCTGCGCATCGACTTCGACCGCACCCGCGCCGATCAGCTCGGCCTCAACACCCGGGAGCTGGTCAGCAACCTGATCACCGCGCTCTCTTCCAACCAGACCATCGCCCCGACCTACTGGACCGACCCGCGCAGCAACAACGACTATTACCTGACCGTGCAGTATCCGGAATCGCAGGTGAAGACCTTCGACGAGCTGCGCGCCATCCCGCTGCACGCTCCCGGCAGGCTGGGCCGCACCAGTCTCGACGCGGTCAGCAGCCTGAAGATGATCCAGGCGCCGACCGAGGTCGCCCATTACGGACTGCGCAAAGTGGTAGACACCTACGTGAGCCTCTCCAGCGAGGACCTGGGCCGCACCGCGAAACAGATCGAGGACATCGTCGCCGAAACGAAGCTCCCCAAAGGCGTACGCGTGGACATGCGCGGCATGGTAGCCGGTATGCGGGCGTCCTTCCTGAGCTTCGGAATGGGCCTCGGCCTCTCGCTGGTTCTGCTCTACCTGATCCTGGTGGCGCAGTTCCGTTCCTTCGTCGACCCGCTGCTGATCCTGCTGGCCGTGCCGATGGGCATCGTCGGAGTGCTGGTGATGCTCTACACCACGGGCACCACCATCAACGTGCAGTCCCTCATGGGCATCGTGATGATGGTGGGCATCGTGGTCTCGAACAGCATTCTCATCGTCGAATTCGCGCGCCGCATGCGCGAGGAAGGCAATCCGGTGCGCGAAGCCGTGGCTCTGGCCGGCCGCGTGCGGCTGCGCCCCATTTTGATGACCTCGCTGGCCACCATTATCGGGCTGATGCCGATGGCCATCAAGCTCGGCGTCGGCAGCGAAGCCTACGCGCCGCTGGCCCGCGCGATCATCGGCGGCATGTCGGTATCGCTGCTGATGACGGTATTCATCGTCCCGGCGGCTTACCTGATGGTCTATCGCAACCGGGAGGTGGCGTAAATGCTCCGCTGCTCCCTGCTCCTTGCAGTCGCGGCGGCCGCCGCCGCCTTTGCCCAGACTCCCCGGCTCCTGACGCTGGCCGATGCCCAAGCCATCGCCGCCAAAAACCACCCGCGCGTGAACTCGCTGCTCCTCAACGCTCAGGCCACCGACGCCGTCACCAGACAAATCGGCGCCGGCCGCTACCCCACGCTGGCCTCCAACCTGACCGGAGTCGGCGCGCAGAACGACTCCGCCGTCGCCGCCGGCAATGTCACCACGTCCAGCCTCTCGAGCCGGGTCCCCGCCATGGGAATCGTGGGCAGCCAGCTCCTCTACGATTTCGGACGCATCTCCTATCTCTCCAAAAGCTCCGAGCTCCGCGCCGGCGCCCAGCGCCAGACCGCGGAAGCCACCAAAGCTCAAATCGCGCTCCAGGTCCGCACAGCCTACTTCCAGTCGCTGCAGGCGCAGTCGGTGCTGCAGGTAGCGCGGGAAACCGTCGCCGCCCGCCGGCTCACGCTCCGCCAGGTGACCCGCCTGTTCGAGAGCAAGCTCAAATCGAGCCTCGACGTCAGCTTCGCCGAAGTGAACCTCTCGGAAGCCGAGCTGCTGCTCTTCAAAGCCGAGAACGATATCAAAGCCGCCCTGACGGACCTGGCCGCCGCCATGGGGCTCGACTCGCTCGAGCCGGTCGAGCTCAAAGACGAGCTGCTGCCCGATCCCCTCGGCCCCGACGCCGCTCCGCTGATCGAGCAGGCGCTGCGCAATCGTCCGGAGCTGCGCGGAGCCAAACTCCAGCACGATTCCGCGCTCCAGTTCGCCCGCGCCGAGAAGAGCCTGCTCTATCCCAGCGTCAGCGTGATCGGAGCCGCCGGCGTCGTCCCCATCCACCAGGACAAGATCAACACCAGCTATTCCGCGGTCGGCGTCAACGTCAGTATCCCCATCCTGAACGGAGGCCTGTTCTCCTCCCGTAAGGCGGAAGCCGACCTGCGGGCACAGGCGGCGGCGCAGGACACGCGCGACCTCGAGATCCGCATCGAGCGGGACGTCAAGCTGGCCTGGCTGAACGCCACCAACGCCTTCCGCCGTCTCGACGTCACTTCGCGCCTGCTCGACCAGGCCAACCGCTCGCTGCGGCTCGCCCAATCCCGCTACGATCTGGGGCTGGGCTCCATCGTGGAGTTGAACCAGGCGCAGCTCAACAAGACGTCCGCCGAGATCGGCAGCGCCGGCGCCCGGTACGAATATCAGATCCAGCGCGCCATCCTCGATTTCCAGGCTGCCGCCGTTCGCTGAATTTCATGGGAACAAAATCGGACTTCGAGCGTCTTATTCTGACAAGCCGTACTACGGCCGGGAATAGAATAGTCTATGCATTGGATTCTGCAGGACCTCGTCTACGGACTGCGCGGGCTCCGCAAGCAGCCGGGTTTTGCGATTCTGGCCATCCTGACGCTGGCCCTCGGCATCGGCTCGGCGACCACGATCTTTAGCGCCATCCAGAACATCCTGCTCGATCCGTTCCCCTACACCAACGCCGAGCGCGTGGTCGCCGTCCAGATTCACGATACGACCAACGCCCGGCCCGGCGGCCGCACCTGGTACCCGGCTCCGGAATTTCTGGACCTGCAGGCGCAGGCTCACGTCTTCGACGAAGTCATCGGCGGGACCGGCGACGACGTGCTGTACAACACCGGCGAGGGGATGGAGCAGTTCCAGGGCGGCTTCGTCACGCCGAATACCTTCCGCTTCCTCGGCGTGCCCGCGCTCATCGGACGCGGCATTTCGCCGGAAGACGGCAAGCCCGGCGCGCCGCCCGTCTTCGTGATGTCCCACAAGCTGTGGGTGAAGCGCTTCAACCAGGATTCCAGCATCGTCGGCAGGTCGTTCGTCCTCAGCGGCACGCCCACCACGCTGGTGGGCATCATGCCGGCGCGCTTCACCAAGCTCGGCGCCGACCTGTGGATGGCCAAAGCCATGGACCGCGCCGACCCGGACGCGTCGCAGAACTATTGGAATTTCCAGGGCAAGCTCAAGCCGGGCGTCACCCTTCAGCAGGCCCAGTCGGACCTGGAAGTGGTCATACGGCGGCTGGCCACCGTCTATCCGAAGAACTATCCGAAGAACTTCAGCGTCCAAATCGTCAGTTGGGTGGACAGCCTGGTCGGCCAGTTCCGGAAGACGCTGTACACGATCTCGGCCGCCGTCGCGCTGCTGCTGCTGATCGCGTGCAGCAACGTGGCCAACATGCTGCTGGCCCGCGCCACCGCCCGGGAAAAGGAGATGGCGATCCGCTCCTCGCTGGGCGCCGGCCGCGGGCGGCTGATCGGGCAGTTGCTGATCGAAAGCCTGCTGCTCGCGATCGGAGGGGCGGTCGTCGGCTGCGTGTTCGCCTTCGCCGGAATCAAGGGGCTGGCGGCGCTCATTCCGGACGGCCTCATCCCGCGCGAAGCCCAGATCCGGCTGAATCTTCCGGTGCTCCTCTTCAGCCTGGGAATCGCCGTACTGACCGCGGTCATCTTCGGCCTTGCGCCCGCCCTGCTGACCGTGAAAAAGAATCTGGTCGAGCCGCTGAAGGACGCCGGCAAAGGAACCAGCGGCGGCTTCCGGAGGGGCAAGCTGCGAAACGCGCTGGTGGTGATCGAGGTGGCTCTTTCGCTGGTGCTGCTCAGCGGCGCCGGGCTGCTCATGAAAAGCTTCGTCGGCTTGCAGCGCGTCGACCTGGGCTTCAATCCGAAGAATATACTGGTGGCGCGGCTGCCGTTCCCGCGAGGACAGTACAAAACCGCGGCCGAGAAGCAGCGCTTCTATACGCAGCTCCTGCAGCGCTTCCACAATCTGCCCGGCGTGGTGGCGGCAACCGAAACCACCGGTCTGCCACCTTACGGCGGCATCCGCAGCGACATCGAAATCCCCGGCAAGACCCATACCGAAAAGTGGCGGTCGATCTACCAGCTCGTCAGCGAGGGCTACTTCTCCACGCTGCAGCTGCGCCTGATGCGCGGCCGCCTGCTGTCGGAGTTCGACGTGACCGGCGCCCGCAAGGTGGCGGTGGTGAACCAGACCCTGGTCAACAAGTACTTCGGAAAGGACGACCCCATCGGCCAGCTGATCAAGATCGAGATGCTGGAGAGCATGCCGCAAAATCCGGTCAAGGATCCGCTCTTCGAGGTGATCGGCGTGATCTCGGACGCCAAAAACCAGGGGATCCAGGACGCCCCCATGCCGGAGATGTTCATCCCCTATACGGTGAGCGCGGCCTTCGACCGCGGCATCCTGGTGCGGACAGCGGGCCCGCCCATGGCCATGCTGGACGCCGTGCGGCGGGAGATCTGGGCCGTCGACCGCAACATCGCCCTCACCTTCGCCGGCAGTCTCGAGGAGTTCCTCAAGCAGTTCTCCTACGCCGAGCCGCGCTTCGCCCTCACGCTGCTCGGCGTGTTCGCCGGAGTCGGGCTGCTGCTGGTCGCCCTCGGCGTGTTCAGCGTTTTCGCCTACACCGTTTCCCGGCAGACGCATGAAATCGGCATCCGCATCGCTCTCGGCGCGGAGCGCTCGCACGTGCTGCTCATGGTCCTCAAGCTCGGAGCCGTGCTCCTCGGCTTGGGCGTCGTCGTCGGGCTCGCTGCCAGCATGGGCGTAACCCGCGTCATCGCCAGCCAGCTGTGGAACGTCTCGCCGCGCGATCCGCTGACGCTCGGGGCGGCGGTCTGCGTGGTTGCGCTGGCCGGTCTGGCCGCCTGCTACTTCCCTGCCCGCCGCGCGACCAAGGTCGATCCGCTCGTCGCGCTGCGCTACGAATAGGAACTGGTATTCTCGAAGGCATGCGAATCGCAGCGCTCTTCGGGATCTTCCTTTGCTCGCTCTCCGCGCAGACCGGCCGGCCGCGCATCGCGATCGGCGGGATCGTGCACGAGACCAATACCTTCAATCCGAAGAAGACCACCCTGGCCGACTTTGAAACCGGCATCGGCGGCGCCAACGGGATTCTGCGCGGTCCGGATATCGTCAAGGAGCTGGCCAACTCCAACAACACCATCGCCGGTTTCATCGAAGGCGCCGGACGCTACGGGCTCGATCTGTACCCGACCCTCATGGCCGGCCCGCAGACCATCGGTACCGTCATCGACGCCGCCTTCGAAACCCTCACCGGCGAATTGACGGACCGGCTGCGGAAGGCGCCCAAACTCGACGGCATTCTGCTGTTCCTGCACGGAACCATGGTCGCCGAAAGCCATCCCCACGCCGACGCCGAGGTGGTGCGGCGCGTGCGGCAGGCGATGGGCGAGCGGATCCCGATCATCGTGGTCCACGATTTTCACGCCAATGTCTCCGAAGAGATCGTGAAAATGACCACGGCGCTGATCACCTACAAGGAGTGTCCGCACCTGGACGCGAAGGATCGCGGCGTGCAGGCGGCGCGCCTGATGGCGGACGTGGCCGGCGGAAAGGTGAAGCCGGTCCAGGCGCTTGCCAAGCCGCCGATGCTGTACAACATCATCTTCCACAACACGTTCGCGCCGCCGTTGAAGGCCATCACCGACGAGAGCAAGCGCCTCGAGCAGAACCCGAGGATTCTGGCGGCCAGCGTTTCCGGCGGCTATCAGTACGCCGACATCGCCGCCATGGGTCCCAGCGTGATCGTGGTTACCGATAACGATCCGGCGCTGGCGAAACGCGAGGCGGACCGGCTTTCCGGGATGTTGTGGGCGCTCCGCGACAAGCTCGAGCTGAAGCTCCCGACTCCGGCGGGCGCGGTCAAGGCGGCGATGGCCGGCGACAAGTTTCCCGTCGTCCTGATGGACACCGGCGACAATATCGGCGGCGGCTCGTCCGGCGACAGCACCTTCATGCTGGCCGAATTGCTGGCGCAAAAAGCGCAAGGCTGGGTCATGACGATCGCCGACAAAGAGGCTGCCGACGCAGCCTACCGGGCGGGCGTGGGACAGCCCTTCGACCAGCCGGTCGGAGGCAAGACCGACCGCATGCACGGCGAGCCGGTTCGAGTCCGCGGACGCGTGAAGCTGCTCTACGACGGCCGCTTCATCGAGCCCGCGGTGCGGCACGGAGGCGGACGCTACTGGGACATGGGGCCCAGCGCCGTCATCGAAGTGGACGGATCCACCCGCGACCTGCCCAACCTGCTGCTGCTCACGCCCAAGCGCGTCATCCCCTTCAGCCTGGGCCAACTGACCAGCGCCGGGATCCATCCGGAGAGGCAGAGAATTCTCATCGTCAAGGGCACTGTCGCTCCCAGGGCCGCCTATGAGCCGGTCGCGGCCCGCATCGTGGAAGTCGATAGCGGCGGCGTCACCGCGGTGAATCCCAAGCGGTTCGATTTTATCCACGTGCGGACGGGTCTGTGGGGACTCTCCGGTCGGTAGAGGGGCGCAAGCCCGCGCTATGTGATCCCCAGGAGCGACAGCGAGTCCCGGTAGAGGATGCCGTCGATGATCTCGTCGGGAATACGCGGCAGGCCGGCCCGCGCGAACTGGTTCAGCGCCCGTAGTCCTTCGAGCGATTCCCGCGCGGTGGTGATCGGCCAGTCGGTGCCGAACAGGATCTTGTGCGTCTGGCCCCAGTCCATCGCGGTCAGCAGCGCCTGGTACAGATCCCACGGACGGTAGAAGTTTCCCGACAACTCCGCGTACACGTTGGGATGCTTGCGCATCATGACGATGCACTCCCTCTGCCAGGGGTGCCCCAGATGCGCCATGACGATCCTGAGCCGGGGGAAGGAATAGGCGACTTCGTCGAAGAGCACCGGATTCGCCCACTTCAGCGGTACCTCGGCCGCCTGCGCCGTGGCCGTATGGAAGATCAGCGGAATGCCCCACTCCTGCGCCTGGGAGTAAATCCGCAGCGCGCCCGGAGCCATCGGATCGAACTTCTGGTAGATGGGGCTCATCTTGAATCCTTTCAGCCCGAGCTCCTTTACGCCGCGCTTGAATTCGTCGAGCGCGTCGGGGAAGTTCGGGTTGATCGAGCCGAACGGGATCAGCTTCTCCGGCCAGCGCTTCGCGATGGCGGCGTTGGCGTTGTTGCCCTGGCGGCCCACATCGTTGAAGGCGACATGCAGGATGACGGCGCGGTACACCGGGTCCATGTCGTAGCGGAACTGGTCCCAGCCGGCGTTCATCTGGTAGACGCCGTCCGGCCGGCTGTTGTTCAACCGCGGCGTGAACTCGGCCTGCTGGGGGGCGTTCTCCTGAAAGAACGTGTGCACGTGCATGTCGATGATGCGGCGCGAAGCCGGCGCGGCGATGGGAGGATTCTTGCGGAACTCGCGGCCCTGGGGCCAGCAGGTCGCGGCAGCCGCGCCCAAAGGCGCCATACGGAGGAAGTGTCGTCTCAGCATGGGAGTATCATGCCAGATCGCCGGGGAGGGGGAGATCCGGATACCTACGACAGGTTGATCGTGCCTCTACAGCTCGGGGCGTTACAGCGGCAACGGACTTCCTCGATCTTCTTCGAGAAGTGGTAATCCACCGTCAACTCCTCGCCGCGCGAGATCCGCCGCTTGCTGATGTACAGGATGTGGCCTTTCAGGATACAGGCGCGGAGATTCGGATCGCAGCAGTGGTTGATGTACTCGGCCCCGCTGCCACCCACCGATCCGTCGATGGTCCAGTAGTCGTCCAGCGTGAACAGGTAGGTGTGCGGACCCACGCCGCGGCGCTTGGTCTCTTTGCGGTTGATGCGCTCGCCGGTATACTCGATGACCTTGCGGCCCGGCGGAATCGGCTCCCCGGCATAGACACCCCAGCGGTGGATCGGAGAACGCCGCAGGAACATCCGGAAACAGGCGAACCGGGGGTCGATCCTGGGCTCCTGGAGGGTGGGTTTGGGTGGCATAACCTGACGAGGTTGGAACCATTATAATGGCATCCTGTGATCGAATTTCAAACAAAAGCAGAGAATGATGTTCTCTCCGAGACAATGGAGTTCGCCCGGAACCGGCTGCGCAACCTGATCGAAAAGTATCCGGACTTCTATCCCATGTACACCATGAGCGGCCGCTGGAAGCACTCCGGCGAGGCCTGGACTCACTGGTGCGACGGGTTCCTGCCGGGCATGTTGTGGATCGTCTACGGGCGCGAGCCGCAGTCGAGCCAGGACCGGGCCTGGTGGCGCCAGCAGGCGATCCGATACTCCAAGCCGCTCGAACCGCGCAAACACGACCGGGACGTACACGATCTGGGCTTCATCTTCATGTCGACGTATTACCGGTGGTTCCGCCTGACCCAGGATCCCTCGCTGAAAGCCGTGGTGATGGAAGCCGGCAACACGCTGGCGCTGCGGTTTCAGGAGAACGGGGAATACCTGCGATCTTTCGTCTCGGCCGATTCTCTGTTCATCGACATCATGATGAACGTGGGCATCATCTTTTATACGGCCATCGAGCGGGGCGACCACGCTTTGATGGAAACCGCCATGCGGCACACCCTGACCACGCGCCGGACGCTGGTGCGCGGGGACGGCTCGACGGCGCACGAAGGGATCTTCGACAGGAGCACGGGCGAATTCCTGAGGCAGAGCACGCACCAGGGTTACCGCGGAGATTCCTGCTGGTCGCGAGGGCTGGCTTGGTCGCTGTACGGATTCAGCTCCTGCTACGGGTACACGCGCGATCCGCGCTTCCTGCAGACCGCGGAAGCCTGCGCCGACTTTTACATCGAGCACACCCCTTCCGACGGAGTTCCCCCCTGGGATTACGATGCGCCCCCGGAGAGCCGCGCTCAAGTGGACACGTCCGCCGCCGCCATCGCCGCCGCCGGCATGTTCAGGCTGGGGGGCCTTTGCGCCGATCCGATCAAAGGGCTGCTCTACGATTCGGCGGCCCGGCATATCCTGGGCACTCTGTGCTCCAAATACCTGGGCAAGTCCGATCCGGAGTGGGAAGGTATTCTGAAGGGCGGCGTCTATCATATCCACAAGAAGCTGGGCGTGAACGAATCGGTGATGTGGGGCGAGTACTTTTTCCTGGAAGCGGTCGACGCGGCCCTCCAGCCGCCCAAGGCGTAGGCGAAGACCGGCGGCCCGGCGGTTGCCCTCCGGGATCTTGGCAAAAGAACGTGTCTGCGCCGCTCAGCCGGCTTTCAACGGCCGCTGCCGAAAACGGCGGCCAGCTCCTGCGGGGGAACCACCTCGAGCTGGGCATACGTGCAATCGGCAGGCTTCTTGTCGGGACGCCACCTTCGGAACCGGGCCATGTGGCGGAAGCGGGGGCCCTGCATATGCTCGTACGCGACCTCCACCACCAACTCCGGCCGCAGCGGCTCCCATGACAGGTCCTTGCCCTGACTCCAGCGGCTCTGGCCGCCCGGCATTCGATTTCCACCTTCAGCGCCTGCCGCCCAGCTCTGCCAGGGGTGGCCGGCGAGCGCGTGCTGGCGATATGGCGTCAGAAAGTCCACGAGCTCTCTCCGCTTCTCGTCGGTGAAGCTGGCGCAGACGCCGACGTGCTGCAGCGCGCCGGAATCATCGAACAGGCCGAGCAGCAGCGAGCCGACAGCCCGGCGATCGCCTTTCCTGTGCCATCGGAAGCCGGCCACCACGCAGTCGCAATCACGCTCGTGCTTGACCTTCAGCATCACCCGCTTATCGGGCTCGTAAATTCCCCCGGCCGGCTTGGCCATCACGCCGTCGAGCCCGGCTCCCTCGAAGCGGCGAAACCAGTCGGAAGCCACGCTCCGTTCGCGGGTCGCCGGCGTCAAATGGATCGGCGCCGCCGCCGATGTAAGCAGCGATTCCAACTCCCGCCGCCGGCTTTCAAAGGGCTCTCCGCGCAAATCGCGCTCGGCTTCGCAAAGCAGGTCGAAGAACACGACCGACGCCGGGATCTGCCGCGACAACAGTTGCACCCGCGACGCGGCCGGATGAAGACGCAGCTGTAGCGCGTCGAAATCGAGCCCGCCGTCCTTCACGATCACGAGCTCGCCGTCCAGCACGCAGCGGGCAGGCAGGGCCGCCCGCAGCGGATCGAGCAGCTCCGGAAAGTAGCGGTTCAGCGGCTTTTCATCGCGGCTCTGAATCAGGACTTCGTCTCCGTCGCGGAACACCAGCGCGCGAAAGCCGTCCCATTTGGGCTCGAAGATCCAGTTTCCGCCCGCCGGCAATTCGCCGGTCCGCTTGGCGAGCATCGGCAGAACGGGCGGGTTCACGGGAAGATCCACGCCTCATCTTACTCCGGGTATCATAGGAAAGTCGCTCAAATGACCGAACCCAAGGCGCTGTCCACTCCCGTCCTTCTCCACATCGCTCAACTGTTGAATGTTCCCCTGAAAAGCCTGGTCGCCGCCATCGGACTTTTGGACGAGGGCGGCACCGTCCCGTTCATTTCGCGCTATCGAAAGGAAGCCACCGGGAACCTGGACGAAGTGCAGATCCGCGCCATTCAGGAGAAACTCGAATATTTCCGGGAGCTGGAGGATCGCCGCGAAACCGTACTCTCCACGATCGGCGAGCAAGGCAAGCTGACTCCGGAGCTGCGCGCCAGGATCGAGTCCGTTCTCGATAAGAACGAGCTCGAAGACCTGTACCTGCCTTACAAACCCAAGCGGCGGACCAAAGCCTCCATCGCGCGCGAGAAGGGACTCGAGCCACTGGCGCTCTACCTGTGGGAGCAAAAAAGCGGCGGAGGATCGCTGGCTGAGCTCGCCGGCGGCTTCTCCATGCCCGCCGGGGAAGCGCTCGAAGGCGCCCGGCACATCGTGGCCGAGTGGATCAGTGAAAACGCCGAGTTCCGGAAGACAGTCCGGCAGCTCATGCTCGATCACGGCGTGGTGGTGAGCAAGGCGATTGAAGGCGCCGAGGACCCGGAAGGCAAGTACAAGACGTATGTCCAGTACAGCGAGCCGGCGGCGAAGATCCCCTCCCACCGCATGCTGGCCATCCGGCGCGGCGCCAAGGAAGGCGTGCTGCGGTTCGAGATCGAGCTCGATCCCACCCAGCCGCTCACGTATCTGAAGAACAAGGTGATTCGCGAACAGGGCGACTGGGTTCCGCAGCTCGAAATGGCGGTGGTGGATTGCTACGAGCGGCTGCTCAATCCGTCCATCCAGACCGAGGTTCGCCTGGAGTTGAAGGATCGCTCCGACGAAGAGGCCATCCGCGTCTTTCGCGACAACCTGGAGAACCTGCTGCTCGCGCCGCCCGCGGGAATGCTGGCCGTACTGGCGGTCGACCCCGGGATTCGGACCGGCTGCAAGCTGGCGGTGGTGGATGACACCGGCAAATTTCTGGACTCGGCGGTGATCTATCCGATGGAGCCGCGTCAGGATCTGGCGGGCGCGGTGACCACACTTTCGAAGCTGATTACTCGCCATAACGTGCAGGCCATCGCCATCGGCAACGGCACCGGTTCGCGGGAAGCCAGCGCCTTCGTGCGCGACTTCCTGCGGCAGGCGGCGCTCGACCGGATTTTCAGCGTGGTGGTGAGCGAAGCGGGCGCGTCGGTCTACTCGGCGTCGGAGCTGGCGGGGAAGGAGTTCCCCAACCTGGACGTAACCATCCGCGGCGCCATTTCCATCGCGCGGCGGCTGCAGGATCCGCTCGCCGAGCTGGTGAAGATCGATCCCAAATCGATCGGCGTCGGCCAGTATCAGCATGACGTGGACCAGAAGAAGCTGATGCAGAGCCTGGAAGGCACGGTGGAATCCTGCGTCAATCGCGTGGGAGTGGACTTGAATACCGCTTCCCACTCGCTGCTGCGCTACGTGGCCGGCATCAACGAGCGGACCGCGCAGAAGATTGTCGAATACCGCAACGATCACGGCAAATTCCACTCGCGCGTCGAGCTTTCCGCCGTCCCCGGATTCGGACCCAAGACCTTCGAGCAAGCCGCCGGATTTCTGCGCATCCGCGGCGGAGCGAACCCGCTGGACATGACGGCGGTGCATCCGGAATCGTATCCGGTGGTGTCGAGAATCGCCGATTCGCTCGGAGCGAAAGTGGAAGACCTGATCGCCCGACCCGAACTGCTCGAAAAGGTGCGCATCGAGAATTTTCAAACCGAGCAGGTCGGAATCTATACGCTGAACGACATTCGCGAGGAGCTGCGCAAGCCCGGACGGGATCCGCGCGAGAAGTTCACGGCGCCGCAATGGCGGGAGGACGTCAAGGAAATCTCCGATCTCGCGCCCGGCATGATCCTCGAAGGGACGGTCACCAACGTGACGAACTTCGGCGCCTTCGTCGACGTGGGCGTTCACCAGGACGGACTGGTGCACGTCAGCGAGCTTTCGGCGCGCTACATCAAAGATCCGAAGGAAGCGGTGAAGGTGGGGCAGATCGTCAAGGTGAAGGTGCTGTCCGCCGACGCCAAGGCCAAGCGCATCGCGCTTTCGATCAAGGCGCTCGAAGCGGTGGACGCTCCCCGGCAGAAGCACGCGAAGAAGCCTGAGCCCCCGAAACCGGCGGTGGCGGACCAGCTGGCGCAATTGGCGAGCCGGTTTCGAACGCGCTAATTTAGTATATGGAAGCGACCAAACATATGCGCCAGAGAGGGCGAGTGGCATCGCTCGCGGCGATCCTCGCATTCGGTGCGCTGGCGGGATGCAACAAGCAGCCTGCCGTCCAGGCCAAGCAGGATTCCGGCCCCATCCCAGTGAAGGTCGTCAAGGTGGCCGCCAGGCAGGCGCCGCGCGACGTGGAATCGGTGGGAACCCTGTTTCCTTTCGAAGAAGTAACCATCAGCTCGGAGATCGACGGCCGGGTAGTGGAGGTGGGAGCCGATCTCGGCGACAGCGTGCCCAAGGGTCATGTGCTGGTGCGCGTGTCGGACGAAGAGCAGCGCTACCTGCTGGCGCAGAACGAGGCGCAGCTACGGCAGTCGCTCGAGCGGCTGGGGCTCAAGGACGAGAAAGACCGGGTGGCGGATATCAAGCTGACGCCCGACGTGCGGCGCGCGCAGGCAGACCTGACCGACGCCCAGCAGCGCTACACGCGGTCGAGGAGCCTGAGCGATCAGGGCATCGGCTCCAAGCAGGATCTGGATGCGGCTGAAACGCATTATCACGCGATGCAGGCCGCCTACGACACCACGCTCAACCAGACCCGCAATCTGGTCCGGGAGATCGAGAGGATGAAAGCGGTGGTCGATCTGCAGCGGAAGAAGCTGCGGGACACGACGATTGTCGCCCCCGAGCCGGGATGGGTGAAGGACCGGCTGGTGAATGTCGGCCAGTACGTGAGGCCGAACACGCCCGTCTTTACGCTGGTGAAGATCGACCCGATACGGCTGAGGATCGAAGCTCCGGAGCGGATGGCGCCGTGGGTGAAGACGGGCCAGGTGGCGGAGGTTTCGCTCGAGGCGTTCCCGAACCGGACGTTCCACGGCAAGATATGGCGCATTTCGCCGACCGTCGATCAAAGCAAGCGTACGTTCATCGTGGAGGCGCTGATCGACAATCCGGGCGCGCTGCTCAAGCCCGGCTCCTACGCCAAGGCCCGTGTCCATACCGATAAGCTGGACATGATCAAGCTGGTACCGACTCTGGCGATCAACTACGTGTTCGGCTCGAACAAGGTGTACGTCGTGAAGGGCGACATCATCGAAGCGCGGGAAGTGAAAATCGGCGACCGCTTCGGCTCCGACACCGAAGTGATCGAGGGTGTCGAGGCGGGTGAAACCATCGCCAGCACCCAGGTAGCGCGTCTCGATTCGGGCGTGAAGGTGACCATTGTCAAGTAGCTGCTGGGTTCTGGCGCTGCTGTGCGCCATGCCGGCCGCGGCCGCGAATCGTGTTTCGGTGACGGTAGTGGACGCCAAATCCGGAAAACCGGCGGTCGATCTCAAAGCCGGGGATTTCACCCTCTTCGAAGACAAGCTGGCGCGGAAGGCGGAGGCGGCCGAATTTTCGTCCGAGACCGTGGATGTGATGTTCCTGCTCGACACCAGCCTTGCCGGGGAGTTGGTGCGTCCGCTGGCCGAGGAGTTGACGGCGCAGCTCAAGCCGAAAGAACAGATGGCGATCGTGGCTTACCACTCGTCCGCCGATCTGATTCAGGACTTCACGGCCAGCAAGCAGCTATTAGCCAAAGCGATCAACTCGGTGAGCTACGGGAACACGCCCCGGCTGCTCGACGGCCTGTATGCGGCCATCGACACCGGAATGAAGAACGCGACCTTCCGCCGGGTGGTGGTGCTGCTGACCTCCGGCTACGAGGGCGACAGCCGGGTGTCGGAGCGCGACGTGGCCCGTCTGGCGCGCAAGAGCGGCGTCTCGATCTATCCTGTGTACGCAACCGGCCGTGAGCGGTCGCTCTTCGAGCGCCTGGCGCAGCGGACGGGCGGCGCCTGTTTCAATCTGCGGGACATGCGGAAATCGGGAGGAGCCGAGATCGGAGCGCGTATTTTCGAGGTGGTCCGCGGCCATTACACGGTGACCATCCCGGGGAATCTGGCGCTCGGCGAAAAGTTGAGAGTGGAGATCGCCCGCCCGGGAAAGTGGTTTACTTCCGCGCTCCCGCTGGAGTGGTAGTTTTCAACCCGTGGCTCAAGATTACGACGTCGTATTGAAGCTGCTGTTCCGCAGCCAATCCAGCCGGGCGGTTCGGGAGATCGCCGGCAGCCCGGTGAAGCGCTGGCTGGACAAAGAGCTGCCGTCGATCCGCAATACCCGCGCGGATCTGCTCGGTGAAACCTCGGGGGGCGACATCGTTCACCTGGAGTTCATGAGTGAGAACCAGAAGCTGTTCGAGCTGCGCATGGCGGGTTACTACGCGGAAATCTACCAGGCCTGGGGCCGGCATCCGCGGCAGGCGCTAGTATACGTGGGGCGCGCGAAGCTGCGGATGATCGGCCGATTCAGGAGTCCGACGCTCAGTTTCCGATTCCGGGTGGTGGACCTGCGCCAGTTGAATGGGGCCCGTTATCTCGAAAGCGTTGCTGTGGGCGATCAGATCCTCTCGGTGCTGATGCGGTTGAAGAATCGGCGGAAAGCCATCCGCCGCATTTTGACGACGATCATCACGCTGAACGCCAAAGCGCGCGAGGAAGCGCTGGGACAACTAATGGTAATCTGTGGATTGAGAGGGATCGAGACGGAAGTCGAAGAGGAGATCAGGAAAGTGCCGGTGTTGAACAGTCTACTCGATCATAAGGTTCTCGGCCGCGAATTCAAGAAGGGAATGGAACAAGGCCTGGAGCGGGGTCTGGAACAGGGTCTCGAAAAGGGTCTGGAGCGCGGTCTGAAGCGAGGACGCCTCGAAGGGGAGGCGATCCTCTTGCACCGCATTCTCCAGCATCGTTTCAAGAAACTTCCGAAGTGGGTAGCCGACAAACTGGCCACCGCCACACCGGCTCAGATCGAGAAGTGGGGGGAGCGCCTTCTCGAGGCGGAATCGCTGCGGGCAGTTTTTGGCGGCGATTAGCCTGCTGCGATTCCGGCCAACGCCCGGCTAATTCCTGGCGATCTGATCCTTCGGAGTGGCCAGGTATCCCTTGATCACATCCTTGCCGACTTCGTTCACCACCAGCTCGTACGGCTGCCGCGCCTTGGCGGTATAGAACTGCACCGGCTCGTTGATGTTCCTGTCCTTCTTTTCCGTCTTCTTGTCGTCGGCGAAGACTTCCACCGTGTACTTGTTCTTCTTCTGGTCCGTCTTCTTGAGCAGCAGCGTGATGTCGCCGACTTTCTGCGGGGTCTTCGCCTTGGCCAGGTTGAACTCGAAGTAGTTCCGCTCGCCGAGACGCTTGAGGGCCGCCAGTTCCTTGCCGTTGGTGGCAATGTAGCCGCTCTGGACGCCCAGATCGCCGGTCACTTTCTTCAGATCCCCGATGGTCTTTTCGAGCTCCGACCGGGTCGAAGCCACCTGCGTCTTCACCGAGCTGACTTCATTATTGACGTCGGCGAATTTGGTGTTCATGGCGGTACTGGTGGTGCTGGCGACCTCCTTCACCTGGTTGAGCTCCCCGGCAATCTGCTGCGCCTGCCGTTTCTGCTCGGCGGCCAGTTGCTTGGCAATCTGATCGGCGTGGCTCTCGGCTTCGCTCTTGGCGTGGCTGGCGGCGGTGGCCGCGGTTCTCCGGGCAGCTTCGAGCTCGCTCTTCAGGGTCTCGATGCTCTTCCGGTGGGTGGCTGTAGTCGCGCTGGAGTTTTCTCTGAGGTTGGTGACTTCGGTCGCGATGGATTCCCGAAGCTTGGAGATTTCGGTTTTCAGTACGTCCACCTGCATGTACAGGTAGACATTGGCGGCGAGCATGGCGATTACGGCGCCCACCAGTACGGCCGTTTTGAGGCTGGAACTGGAATCGCCGGGCGCTGGCGGATACGTTTGCATCGAATCACTCACTAGCGGAACTCCTTTGAAACGAAATAATTAAACTCATTCTAGCAGGATCAGCGAGGTTGCGGCTCGGCGCGCCGCCGGGCTTTGAGGAAATCCATCTCTTCCTGCCTGGGAACCCCGGGTTCGAAACAGCGGCGGCAGCGGGCTTCGTACATCCCGCCGGCGCCGACGACAATCAAGTCATCTGACTCCACTAGACGTTGCGTGTGCTTGGCGGGGTTTCCACAACGAACGCAGATGGCCAGCGTCTTGGTGATCGACTCCGCCAGCGCCAGCAGATCGGGAATCGGCGGGAAGGGCCTTCCCATGTAGTCCGTATCCAGCCCGGCGATCAATACCTGCTTCCCGCTGTCGGCCAGCGTGCCGGCGATCTCGATCAGGTCCGGGCCCAAGAAGTTGGCCTCATCGACGCCGACCACTTCCGTGCGCCAGTCGATTCTGCGCAGCATGTCCCGAGGGCTCTCCAGCACCTCCGATTTCATCCGCAGGTCCCCGTGAGAGACGATTTCGTCTTTCGAATAGCGGGTGTCGATGACCGGCTTGAACACCTGGACCCGCTTACGCGCGATGGTCGCCCTTCGCAGGCGGCGGATCAGCTCCTCGCTCTTGCCGGAAAACATGGGACCGCAGATCACCTCGATCCACCCCAGATTGCCAGTAAAAATATCCATTGACTGAACGCCTACTGTAGATTGAACGACTCGCCGCGGGCTGGAATCGCGACCGGAATCCGGTAGCGCTCCTCGATCCGCTTGGCCAGCGCCGACTGCGCCGACGGCTCTCCGTGAACCAGAAAAATGCGCTTCAAGCTGGGGGAGATGGGAGCCAGCCAATCCAGCATTTCACGCTGGTCGGCGTGCCCGCTCAGCTCGAGCAGTGAGTCGATTTCGGCGCGCACCCGCATCGGCTCGCCGAAAATATTCACTTCCGGCCACTTTTCGACCAGCTTCCTCCCCAGCGTGTTCTCGGCCTGAAAGCCGGTGATGAGGATCGTATTGCGCGGGTCCTCGATATTGTTCCGCAAATGATGCAGAATCCGTCCGGCTTCGCACATGCCGGAGGCCGAGATTACCACGAACGGGCCGCGCAGATCGTTGAGCTTCTTCGATTCGGCCGCCTCCCGGATATAAGTGAGCATATGGAAACCGAACGGATCGCCGTGATTCGCCAGGTAGGCCCGCGTCTCGGTATCGAAGTAATCGCTGTTCTTGCGGAAGGCCTCGGTGACATTGACGGCCAGCGGGCTGTCGACGAAAATCGGGATCCTCGGAATCCGGCTCTGATTGGTCAGCTCGTGAAGCACCAGAACGAGCTGCTGTGTGCGGCCGACGGCGAACGCCGGCACGATGACGCGGCCGCCGCGGGCGGCAGTCCTGTTAATGACGCCGGCCAAACGGTCGATCACCTGCCCTTCGTCCTTGTGAAGCCGGTCGCCGTAGGTACTCTCCATGATGAGGTAGTCGGCTTTAGGCAGCGCCTCCGGGTCGCGCAGGATCGGCAGGTTCACGCGGCCGATGTCGCCGGAAAAGATCAGCCTCTTGTCCTCCGCTTCGAGCAACAGGGAAGAGGAGCCGAGCATGTGGCCGGCGTCGTAGGCCTGGTAACGGATCGAAGGTCCTACGGCCTGGGGTGTATGATACTTGACCGCTTTCAGCAGGGGCAGGGTCCGCTCCGCGTCGGCCATGGTGTACAACGGCTCGACCGGCTCCTGGCCGTTGCGGTGGCGCTTCTGCTGGCGCTTGTTGACGAAAATGGCGTCCGATTCCTGGATGTGAGCCGTATCGCGCAGCATCGATTGGCAGAGGTCGACGGTGGGCGGGGTGGTGTAGATGGGTCCGTCGAATCCGTTGCGGACCAGGGACGGCAGGTTGCCGCTGTGGTCGATGTGGGCATGGGAGAGGACCACCGCATCGATGGAACGGGCGTCGAACGGCAGATCGCGGTTGATCCGCTCGGCGTCTTTGCGACGGCCCTGATAGAGACCGCAGTCGAGAAGGTACCGCTTGCCCTCGACCTGGAGGTGGTGCATGGAACCGGTCACAGTCCGGGCCGCGCCCCAGAACGTAATTTTCATTTAACAGTAAGGATGCGGGATGGTTGGGGAAAAGTCAAAAGCCGACGGAAGCCCGCATCGCCGCCGGCGGCTCCAAAGAGCGTGTTTTCCGGCGGCCGGCGGGCGCGCCGCGCCGGCGCAACCGGGACGCAGCCCTGCACACGTTCTCCGAGCACTGCGACGCCAGCAGTTCCCGACGCAGAACCGCCAGGGCCTGGCGCATCCATCCTTTTACCGTGCCGAGCGGCGCGCACATGCGGACGGCCATCTCGGACTGGCTCAGGCCCTGGTAGAACGCCAGCAGGATGACCTTTCGATGCCTGTCGTCCAACTTTCCGAGCAACTTCCGCATCGGCTCGCCACTGGCCATTTCCCGCTCCAAATCCGCTTGAGGATCGGCAATGTCGAATTTCTCCAGGTCGACAAAATTCGGGCCGCTGAGCCGGCCCCTGGCGCGGAGATAATCCACGGCTCGATTGTGGGCGGTGGCCCGCAGCCAGGCTCGCAGGGTCCCGCGCGCGGGATCGAGCTCTCCGGCCCGCATCCAGATGGTCAGAAAAACCTCCTGCACCAGGTCTTCGGCCGCGGCCTGGTCGTTGACGATCTGATTCAATTTCAGATACACCAGCCGCGCGTAGCGTTCATACAACTGAGCCATGGCGGCCGGATCGCGCCGCGCGAGGCGCTCCAGCAGGCTTGCGTCGGCTTCGCTGTTCACTTCTTCGGAAACGCAACGTTCCAGGCAAGAAAGCATCTGGCGACGGCCTCCTCAAGCTCGAAATTGAGACACCCCTCAGGTCTCAAAGCCAAGCGTTCTTTCAGAGTATCGCACGATATCGTTCGAATAAACGAGCGAATTGCTACTAAGCATTTCACGGCTAATTTCCTTACGCTGTAATAAGGCGGATCAAAAGTACTCTACGCCCCTTTTTTCGGAGCCTTTTCCGGACCGGCCCGCCGAGTGATGATGTATACTCTCCTCAAACGGACGCGGGGGGATGCGGAGAAGCGACAGGAGAAGATGTGGACGGCGATCTGATAATACTCCTCGTGGAGGACAACGAAGCCGACGCGCAATTGATCGTGGAAGGATTGTCGGAAACCGTACTGCCCTACAAACTGCACATCGTCGAGGACGGGCAGGCGGCACTCGACTACCTGCGCCAGCGTCCACCTTATTCCGGCGCGTCTCTGCCGGATCTGATCCTCCTCGATCTGAACCTGCCCAGGAAGAACGGAATGGAGGTGCTCGAAGAGATCAAATCGGATCACCGGCTGAGACGAATCCCCGTGCTGGTCCTGACGTCTTCACACTCGGAGGCCGACGTTCTGGCGGCGTACGATCGCGGGGCCAACAGCTATCTCCGGAAGCCGGGCAGCCTGGGGGAGATCTACGATCTGATGAAGACCCTGGAACATTATTGGCGCGGATTGTCGGTCCTGCCGCCGAGGCTGGCGCCGCCCCCCAGATGAGCGGAAGACCAGCGCCCGCCGGGCGGTCAAGCGGATGCGCCATTCGAGGCGGGCAGCGTGAAAAAGAATTTGGAGCCCCGGCCGGGAACGGATTCCACCCATATCCGGCCGTCATATCGGTCCACGATGCGGCTGCACAGCGCCAGGCCGATGCCCGTTCCCGAATACCGGCTCCCGTGGAGACGTTTGAATAATCCGAAAATTTTCGTCAGATACTCCGGTTCGATTCCGATTCCGTTGTCGGTTACGCAAAAAATCCAGAAATCTCCGTCGCGCCGGGCCGAAAGATGGACTTCAGCGACCGAGGCGCCGCGGTACTTGATTCCGTTTTCAATCAAATTCTGGAACAGCTGCAATACGTGAATTTCGGCGGCGCGCACCGGAGGCAGGTCGTCATGAGTGACAACGGCGCCGGTCTGGTGGATCAACATCTGAAGCGAGAAGAGAGCCTTGGCGGCCACTTCATTCGAATCCACGGCGCGAGCCGGGTCCTCCGAGCCGCCTACTGTCCGGGAATACACCAACAGATTGTCGAGCAGATCCCGCATCCGGTGGGAGGCTTCCACCAGGTAGCGCAGGAAGCCCTCTCCTTTCTCGTCCAGGGCTCCGGAATACTTCTTGCCCAGCAGTTCGCTGTAAACGGCCACGGTTCGCAGCGGTTCCTTGAGGTCGTGAGAAGCCGCGTAGGCGAAGTGGTTCAAATCGTCGTTGGATCTGCGCAGCGCGTCGTTGAGCTGCTGCAGCTTGAGATTGGAGGACTCGAGCTGGAGCGTGCGCTCCTGCACCCGCAGCTCGAGCTGCGCATTGAGCTTTCTGACTTCCTCCTCGGCGCGCTTCCGCTCGGCGATTTCGGCCGCCAGCGCCAGGTTTGCCGAGCGCAATTGTTCCGGGCTGGGCAGCTTGACCACCTCCGGCACCAGTCGAATCAGGAGAATGGCCGTGGGAACCGACGCTACGGCGGTAATCAGCTTGACCACGCCGTCGAGGCGATAAGTCGCGTGCCACAGCGTCCAGATGGCCATGGCGTGGGTCGCCCCGCAGGCGAGGATGAAGATGCTGAACAGCACGAACATCCAGTTAAATACCAGGTCGGGACGTTTTCTG
This sequence comes from Bryobacteraceae bacterium, assembly GCA_035495815.1. GTDB lineage: Bacteria > Acidobacteriota > Terriglobia > Bryobacterales > Bryobacteraceae > DATJFH01. Next base: position 23,321 of record DATJFH010000150.1, on the reverse strand, counting down.
ACCAGGTGCACCAGCGTAAACGGAATGAAGAAATACGCCAGCGCGATCAGCGCGTCCGAGGTGACGTGCAGCCAGACGATTTCAGGCCGCCAGAAGTAACAGTGGCCGTGCGGCATGAAGTCCGAATCGAAAAGCTTCCTGAGGAACTCGGACATAATTTGTGGTTCTCCAGGCCATTATCGTCGATTTGGCCGGAAGGGAATAGGCCGGCGGCCCGTTCGTTCTTATAATCTGAATATGTTCTCGCAAATTCGAGCCGCTCTCGCCGGCTCCGCGGCGATCGCCGTAACTTCACTCCTTGCGGCGCAGATTACCAGGACCACATACTCGGTGGCGAAACCGGAGGGAAGCCTCTACAACGAAATCAGCGCCGACGAGAACGGCAAATCCTACAAGCTGATTCCGGAATCGAAGAATCAGTGCCTGGAGATAGTCGCACAGAAGGATTTCGACGGCAACGGAACCATCGACGCGCTGGCGCAGAACACAACCGCATGCGGGGGCAACTGCTGTCCCAACGGCTTCTTCTTCATTTCCGCGCGCGGCGGCGGCAAGTTCGACATCGGCGATCCGATGGCGGATTCCTGGGGGGACCCGGTGATCGAGCGGTGGAAAGGCCGCTGGAGCGTGGTGATCGTTTCGAACAACGCCGGCGTCAACACCGAGCGTCCCGTCGAGATCACGCGGCGGTTCGTGTTCGAGAACGGCAAGGCGGTAAAGGTGGAAGAGCGCCAGCGCAAGGAAATCCAGAGCCTGCTGGATCTGCGCTCTGAAGTATTCAAGTCCGGGTCCGCGGACGAGCGCCACGAAATCACCTACGATCTCGACGGCGACGGCCGGAAGGACAAAATCGGCGGGACTCTGTGGGAACGCTGGGGGCTGATCGTGTGGACGGTCGAGTTCGCCAGCGGGAAGAAATCCGAGGGCAAGCCGGATTGCAAACGGATCGGCGTCCTGCCGGCCAGGACCAACGGCGTTCACGATCTGGTCTGCGACCAGGATACCGTTCTGCGGTGGGACGGAAAGGGGTACCATTAAAAATGTCCCGCCGAATCTTCTTCCTCATCGCGGCTCTACCCCTGGCCGCAGCGGCCGAAAAGCGCCCGGTCACCGTGGAGGACGTGGTAGCCACGCGCCCGCCCCGCTCCGGCAGCGGCGCGATCCGCTGGGCGCCGGATGGAAAGCGATTCGCCTTTCGCGAAGGTAATTCGATCTGGCAGTATGACGCGGCAACCCGGCTCAGGAAGGAGATTGTCTCGCTGGTCCCCTTGCGGGAGAAAGCCGTAAAGCCGCCCGCGGCGGAAGCCTTCGAATGGAAGAACCGGCGCGTGGCGGAATCGAGCTATCAGTGGTCGGACTCCGGGGGCGCGGTGCTGGTGGAAGCAAATGGCGACCTGTTCCTGGCGCAGGCCGATTCGGGTCAGTGGAAGCAGCTGACGGCCACGGCGGAGGCCGAGCGCGATCCCAAGCTCTCACCGGACGGCCGGCGGGTGGCCTTCCGGCGCGGTCAGGATCTGTATTCCCTGGAAATCGATTCGGGCAAGGAAGCGCGCCTGACACGCGACGGCTCCGACACCCTGCTCAACGGCCAGCTCGACTGGGTGTATCCGGAGGAGCTGGATTTGAGCACGGCCTACTGGTGGTCGCCCGATTCCAGGCGCATCGCCTACCTCCAGTTCGATGTCAGCCGCGAGCCGGTTTTTCCGCAGGTGGATCTGCTGCGGCCCCGCGCCGTATTCGAACCGGAGCGCTATCCGAAGGCCGGGGATCCGAACGCCGACGTCCGCGCGGGGGTGGTGGCGGCGAGCGGCGGGCCGACGCGCTGGATGGACCTGGGCGAGACGCGCGGATACCTGCTGGCCAGAGTGGATTGGCTGCCGACGGGACAAGGGTTGGCCGTCCAGCGGCTGAACCGGATTCAGAACCGGCTCGAGCTGCTGCTGGCCGATCCGTCCAGCGGCTCGGCGTCGCTGCTGCTGCGCGAGCAGGATCCGTACTGGATCAACGTCACCGATACTTACCGCTTTCTCAAAGACGGCAAGCGTTTCCTGTGGAGCAGCGAGCGCGACGGATTCCGGCACTTGTATTTATACTCCCTGGACGGCAAGCTGGCGAGCACGGTCACGCGCGGAGAATGGGAGGTGACCTCGCTCGCCGGGGTCGACGAAGCGGCCCGCATGGTGTACTACGTATCCACCGCCAAGAGCCCGCTGGAGCGCCACCTGTACCGCGCGGGCTTCGACGGCAAGCATGCGGAGCGGCTCACGCGGCAACCAGGCGTCCACAGCATCTCCATGAGTCCCGCCTGCGACTACTACATGGACAGCGCCTCCAGCCTGACCGAGCCTCCGCGCCGCACGCTGCATTCGAAGGACGGCAAGGAGCTCGCGGTGTATATGGAAGCCGACCGCGCGGCGACGGACGAACTCCAGATCCTGCCGACGGAGATCGTGAAGTTCGCGGCCTCAGACGGCGCGCAGCTCTACGGGCGTCTGATCAAGCCGGCCGGGTTCGCGCCGGGCAGGAAGTATCCCGCGGTGGTGATGATCTACGGGGGACCGCACGCTCAGACCGTGCGCGACATCTGGGCCGGCGCGTCCTGGGACCAGGCGCTGGCCGCGCGCGGGTTCGTCATCTGGCAGGTGGACAACCGGGGCTCCTCGGGGCGGGGCCACAAATGGGAATCGGCCATTTTCCGCAACCTGGGGCGGAAAGAGCTGGAGGACCAGAAGGAGGGGCTGCGCTATCTGGAATCGCTGGGCTTCGTCGATTCGAGCCGGATCGGTATTTATGGCTGGAGCTACGGCGGCTTCATGACGCTTTACGCGCTCTGCAACGCTCCGGACCTGTTCCGGGCAGGCATCGCGGGAGCGCCGGTGACGGACTTCCGGAACTACGACAGCATCTACACGGAGCGCTACATGGGCCTGCCGCTCGAGAACAAGGACGGCTACAAGAGCAGCTCGGTGGTGGAAAAGGCCGCGGACCTGAAGGCGAAGCTTCTGCTGGTCCACAATTTCAGCGACGACAACGTGCACTTTCAGAACACCCTGCAGATGAGCGATGCGCTGCAGCGCGCCGGCAAGCAGTTCGAGACGATGATTTACGCGCAGAAATCGCACGGGGTAACCGGCCCGGCGCGCAAGCAGATGCTGGAAGGCCTGACGCAGTTCCTGGAGCGAAATCTGAAGTAGCTAGCGGCTGTGCCCGCCGCCGTGACCGGAAGGCGCGCTCGACGCGGCGCCGCTGCTGACTGCCGCCCCGGAAGAGGCGCCGCTTGAAGTGGCCGCGGGCGCGGACGCCGTCACACCGGAGTAGCCGGAAGAAGTCTGAGCGGCCGTGTTGTAGCTGGGACTGGAATAGCCGCCGCCCCCGGCGCCGTAACCGGAATTGCCGTAATACACCGGCTGCGGGCGATAGTAAAACTCGTACGCGGCGGACGGGGAATAGTAACGGTAGCCATACGGGCTGCTGAAAATCCCTCTATGCGGAATAAATGTGTACATCCCGAAATAAGGGTTGTAATACCAGCCGCTGTTCCACTGACTGCCGGAATCATTGACGTACTTTGCCGCCGACAGATTCGCCAGTGAGATTCCCTCCGCGCGCCGCATGCTCCAGCGGCCGAGGGCGTCGTTCTGACGGGCGTCGAATTTCTCCACGGCCACGGCGCCGTTCAGGGCAAGCATCCGGCCGCCTTTGACGATCAGGACATTCGAGCCGGTCTGCACTTCGGCTTCGCCGGAGAATACGCGAAGCTGCGCGGCGGGATCTGAATCGAAGCGGTAGATTCCCTTTTTTCGAAGATGCGCCGTCGAGCCCTGGTAAGCGATCGAAACGGAAGTATCCTTCTGAGCCAACTCACCGCTCGACTCGATGACGACGCTGCCGGAGACAAACTCGATTCGTGTGTCGGAGAGCTTGTTGCTGACCATCCGGATGGCGGTATTCTCGCTCATCCGGAGGAACACGCCGGGATTGAGGAGAACTTCGGCGCGGCCGTCCTCTGTCCGGAACTCTTTTCCCTCCTTGATTTCAGGGAACGCGGTGATTTTCACCTCGACCGGCTTGCCATCGAGCAGCGCCCGGCCTTCCACGTAGTGGATGAGTCCGGAATGCATGGAGATTACCGACTGCGCCAGCGCCGGCAGTCCGGCGAGGGCGGCAACAGCGGCGACGCGAGTCAACCGGTTCATAGAGTACTCCCTGTACGGATCATGATCCCCTCGAACCAGGTTGTCAAGCCAAGGGGTTGTGTCATCAGTCAGACGCGCCGGCGTCGTTGGGCACGTTGAAGGGACGAGGCCGGGCTTGTTTTGTGGATGATAGTGGCTGTCGCGGCAGGGCCTGGCAGGTGGCGGGGGCCTGCCACGCCTGTTCCGCGGGGGCCGAATTTCTCAGGACTTAGGAGGAATCGTCAGGGTCTGGCCGACTTGAATCTTGTTGGGGTCGGTCAGTATGCTCCGGTTGGCATTGTAAATCCGCATGTACTGGCTGGCGTCGCCGTAAAATTGGAGGCTGATCCTGGACAACGTATCGCCGGCCTTGACCGTGTAAGTTTGATGCTCCTGCTGGCCGCCGCCGGCAGCTGCTCCTGCCGTTTGGGCGGGCGCGCTTTCTTCGACTCGAAGATCCGCGGTGAGGTCGCTATAGCTCGGATCGACCCGTTTGATCGCATCCCATACCTTGTTCTTGGCGTCGGCCGACGGCGCGACTCCGCTCATGAACAGTTTGTTGTCCTGCACATGCAGATGCTCCAGACGGACCTGGTGCTGCCGAACCGCTTCGAGGACAGATTGGTATTTCTGTTTGAGTGAATCCAGGCGATCTTGATTGGACATGTATTCCGGCTTGCAAACGCAGGGCCAGCCGTCACCGTACCGCGATCAGCGATTTCGTGAATCCAAGGAATCGTTCGCGGATGAGGCGCGCATCGGGAAACAGGCGGCGCATGGCGCGGCTGTCGAGGAGGTGAATATCCTCGAGGTAATGTTTCAGGAAGAACTCCCGCTGGTCGGGCCGCGGCCGGGCGAGCCATTCCCAGATCGTGAATTTCTGCACCAGCCGGCGCTGCCACGAATGCGGCAGAAAATGAATCATCGGCGTGAGCAGATGATGCTCGACCGGAAACCAGCGGTTGGGCGTCTGGACGAAGTAGCGCACGCCCACCCGGGCAATCTCGCGGGCGAACTGCTCGTGCCGGCGCGCGTCTCCGACGTGCTCGATGACCGAATTGCTGAATACGACATCAAACGACCGGTCCCGGAACGGAAGGCGGCAGCCGTCGGCGAAAATCCAGGGCATACCGGCATCGTCCGTTTCCAGGGCGCGGGGCAGGTTGAGCATCACGACCCGCGGCCGGACGCTCAACAGCGACCAGTTGGCGGGCGTTCCGCCGACATCCAGAATGCGCGTCGACCCGGTAATCCCGAGCAGCCGCTCGAGCTTGGCCATGCGACGGGATCGAAATCGGGTGGTGATGTCTTCAGTATAGGGCGGCTTGCCTGCCTTCGAGCGCCAGCAATGTCTCTTTATTGCCGAGTCCTCCGCCGTAGCCGGTCAGCTTGCCGTTGCTGCCGATCACGCGATGACAGGGAACGACGATAGCGATCGGATTGGCGCCATTGGCAAGTCCCACTGCGCGCGAGCCTTTCGGCGTCCCGATGCGGCGCGCCAGCTCGCCGTAGGAAATCGTCTCTCCGTACGGAATGTCCTGGAGCGCGCGCCAGACGCCCAGTTGAAAGGGCGTACCCTGAAGATCGAGCGGCAGATCGAACTCCCGGAGCTCTCCCGCGAAATAAGCGTTCAACTGCTCGACCGCGCGGCGCAGGGTGGGCGAGCCGCTGCCGCCAGTCTTCACGGCACCCGCCGGATTCTCTTTGACGAACGCGACCCGGCGCAAGTGATCGTGGCCGCCCTCGAGCAGGAGACGGCCCACCGGGCTATCCATGTAAGTTTGATACGTCATTCCGATTCTCCTTCCGCCTGCCAGAGGTGCATGGCCGCGTATGCCCTCCAGGGACGCCACGCTTCGGCAGTCTGTTCAAGTTGTTTGGGGCTGCCGGCGCCGGAAGCGCGGAGCAAACCCAGATCGGCCGCGGGAAACGCGTCCGGCTCGCCCAGCGCGCGCATGGCGACATACTGCGCCGTCCACTCTCCGACGCCGGGAAGGGCGCGAAACCTCTCGATCCACCGCGCGGGATCGGCCACGCCGGAGAAAGTCAGCTCGCCGCTCTCGACGGCCGAGGCCAGCCGCCGGATGGTTTCCGCCCGCGCCGCCGGCAGGCCGATACGGGAATAGTCCGCGGCGGCGAGGGTGGCTGGCGCGGGAAAGAAATGGGTGAGCCTGCCCCCGTCTTCTTCCCAGGGGTCGCCGAAAGCGCGCACGATGCGTCCGGCCAAAGTGCTTGCGCCCCGGACCGTAACCTGCTGGCCGAGGATCGCGCGCACGGCCATTTCAAAGCCGTCCCAGGCGCCGGGCACGCGGAGTCCGGGCCGGGCGGCGACACGCCGCGCGAGCAGCGGATGGGGGCCGAGCACGCCCTGGATATCGGCCGGGTCGGCGCGAAGATCGAACAGCCGCCGGACCCGCTCGACGATAACGATGAGGGCGGCGGCGTCCGGGAACTGGATGAGCAGATCCACCGCGCCCCGGCGGCTGTCGAGCCGGGCTTCGATCAGGCCCCGTTTTCCCTGCAGCGCGATCGTCCGGCGGTAGCTGCCGCCGGTCAACTCTTCCACTCCGGGGATGGCGCGCGGCGAAAGAAATTCCAGCAGGTCATCCCAGTCGAAGGGCGGGCGAAACGGTAGACGAAAACGGTAGCGCCCCGGCTCGCCGGGTTCTTTCCTCCGCGCCAGTCCCCTGAGCTCGGTCGGGGTACGGCCATACAGTGTCTGGAAGCTGGCGTTGAAACGGCGGATGCTCTTGAACCCGGAAGCCAGCGCGGCTTCGGTGAACGGCAGGTCGGTCTGGTCGATCAGGGTCTTGGCGAAATGCAGGCGGCGCGTTTGGGCGACGGCCACCGGCGAGGCGCCGAGATGTTTCAGGAAAAGGCGCCTGAGCTGGCGGGATCCGACGCCGAGGCGCGCGGACAGGTCTTCGAGCGAATCCGCCGAGAGCGCTGTCTCATCCATCAGACGCAGCGCCCGGGAAACGGTGGTGGAAGTGCCGAGCCAGGCGGGAGTCCCGGGGGAGGTCTCCGGATGACACCGCAGACACGGCCGGAACCCGGCCTCCGCGGCGGAGGCTGCAGAAACGAAATAGCGAACATTGCTTTCTTTAGGCGACGGAGCGGGACACACCGGACGGCAATAGATGCCGGTGGTGGTGACTCCGATAAAGAAGCGGCCATCGAAGCGCGGGTCTCGCGACCGCCGCGCGATTTCGCAGGTTTGCCGGCTGAGGTCCATCCAGAAACGAGTATACGGGAGCGAAGGGGCCGCGGCTAGCCATTTTCGGACATGACTGGCCGCTACCGGTAACAGCCGCTGCGGGCGTTTACAGTGGCGTGGGGCAGGTGTAATTTGACCTGGATGGTTCGCCAGCGGTCACTGGAAGATGTGTCCCGCGGCTGGTAGCCGATCAGATACTGGTTGCGGATGGCCTGGCCGATTTTGGCGGCGACCAGGCTGATTTCCTCATCGCTGTCGAGGTCGAGCGCATAGGACATGCCGCCGGTTTTCCCGGCGATCTCTTCGAGGAGCCAGCGGCCGCGGCGCTCTTCCTGCGACCAGACCGCCTTGGCGGAGCCGACACCGGTTCCCACGGCAACGGTGTAAATCTGAACGTCGAACTCAGCGGCGACGCGGAGCAACTCGCCGGCCGTATACCGGCTGTGGTTATCCATACCGTCGGAGATGACGAGGAGGGCGCGGCGGCTGTTGCGGGCCGAGCGGACGCGGTTGACGCTGAGATAGACGGTGTCGATCAGCGCCGTGTAGCCGCCCGCCTTGACGCGCATCACTTGTTTCCACAGCGCGGTCAGATCGCTGGTGAAGCCCTCGTAACCGGCCGGGCGGGTCGAAACGGTCCAGAGCGAGAAGCGGTCCTGCGGGTCGGCCTCGCGCAGGAACCGGTCCACGATGATTCTCGACCGGTTCAGCAGCCGCAGCATGCTGCCGCTGGCGTCGAGCACGATTCCCACCGAGCAGGGCGCGTCCTGGGCGCCGAAAGAAACGATGGGTTGAGGAATCTTGTCTTCGAAGACGGAAAAATCTTCCTGCGTCAGCCCCTGCAAGGTCGCTCCGTTGCGGCCGGTGACAGTCACCGGAACCAGAACAAGGCTGGATTCCGCGTGGAAAACCCCATCGCGGCTTTGCCCGCAAAGAGGAATCGCAGGAACGGTCAGAGCCAGCAAGACAAGGGCCCGGAGCATGATCCTCCTCCTCTAGCGGCCGGTTTAGCAATCAGCGTGCCAATATTGTAAAGATCCGCACGCGCGGCGCTCCTACCGCGCGGCGGGTGGATGACGCAGGCGGATCTGGCGAAAAACTGAATCAATGTCACAAGTGAAAAATCAGTGAGGATAGAACGAGTGAACGGAGGCGCGCTTCTGCTGCATGGCGGCGGTCCCACGCAGGTCATGAACGCAAGCCTGGCGGGCGTGGTGGAGGAATGCCGGCAGTCGCCGGTAGTGAAGGCTCTTTACGGCGCGCGGCATGGAATCGAGGGCGCGCTGGCCGAGGATTTCTACGACTTGGCGGGGCAGCCTGCGGGTCGGATCGACGCAGTCGCGCGCACACCCGGGTCCGCGTTGGGCTCGTCGCGGTGGCCGGCCTCAGCGGCCGATTACGAGCGGCTGCTCGAGATTCTCGACCGCCGCGGCATCCGGTTCCTGTTCTTTACCGGCGGCAACGGCTCGATGTACATGGCGCATCAGATCGCGCTGGCGGGAGCGGGCCGGGGTCTGCGCGTGATCGGGATTCCCAAAACGATCGACAACGACATCGGCGGTACGGATCACACGCCGGGTTACGGATCGACGGCATGGTTCTTCGCCTGCGCGGCGCGCGACATCGGCGAGGACATCCGGGCGCTGCGCGGCCGCGTCACGATGTTGGAAGTGATGGGCCGCAATGCCGGCTGGCTGACGGCGGCGACGGTATTTGCGCGAAGCCGTCCGGATGACCCGCCGCATCTGATCTATCTGCCGGAGCGTCCGCTTTCCCGGGCTCGCTTTCTGAGCGACGTGGAGGCGATGTTCCGAAAGCACGGCGTCGTGGTGGCGGCGGTCTGCGAAGGACAAACCGACGAGAGCGGCCGTCCCATGGGGGACCTGGGAACGCCGGACGGGTTCGACCGCCGGTTGAGCGGCAATCTGGCGCACACGCTGGCGCGCCTGGTGATCGACGAGCTGGGGTTGAACGCGCGGAGCGAAAAGCCGGGATTGCTGGGACGCTCGAGCATGGCGTTCATCTCGGAGACGGACCGGCGGGAGGCTTATCTCTGCGGCCGGGCGGCGGTGCGGGCGGCCGTCGAAGGACACACGGGCATGATGATTTCACTGGAGCGGGCGGCCGGTCCGGAGTATGGCGTGACCGCCGGGCTGGTTCCACTGGAGCAGGTGGGATTCGTGGAGCGGCTGTTTCCGCTGGAATGGATTACGCCGGACGGCGCCGGGATCGAACCGGCGTTCCTCGATTACGCGGGCCCGCTGCTCGGTCCGATGCAATATCACGCGCGGCTGGCCGGACCTGGCTGAGGCCCGGAAAAGCCATCGGACCGATTTACGTTACAATTGGATTTTCCCCCTACAAAAAACAATGCTCTGGAGCAAACTCTTCATTCCCACCTTGCGGGAGACTCCCGCCGAAGCCGAAGCCATGAGCCACATGCTGCTGCTCCGGGCCGGTTACATACGACAGCTTTCGGCGGGCATTTACAGCCACCTGTTTCTTTCGCTGCGCGCGCTGAACAAGATCATCGCCATCGTGCGCGAGGAAATGGACGGCATCGGCGGGCAGGAAATGCTGCTCCCGGCGCTGCATCCGGCGGAACTGTGGAAAGAGTCCGGCCGGTGGGACGTGATGGGCCAGAACATGTTCCGGCTCAAGGACCGCTTCGACCGCGAGCTCTGCCTGGGCATGACGCACGAAGAGGTGATCACGGCGCTTGCCCGCGGCGAGCTCCGCAGCTACAAGCAGCTTCCGCAAATCTGGTATCAGATCCAGACCAAGTTTCGCGACGAGCCGCGTCCCCGGTCCGGACTGCTGCGCGTTCGGCAGTTCATCATGAAGGATTCCTACACTTTCGACCTGGACGCGGCCGGCCTGGACGCCGCCTACGACAAGCATTACCACGCCTACAGCCGCATCTTCGAGCGCTGCGGACTCAATGCGATCGCCGTCGAGGCGCACTCCGGCGCCATGGGCGGCAGCCAGTCGCACGAGTTCATGGTTCCGTCCGACGCCGGAGAGGACTTTGTCGCCATCTGCGCCCGGTGCGGCTATCGCGCCAATCTGGAGAAGGCGGAGTCGAAAGCCGTTCCGCCGGCGGCGGCGGATCCGGAGGGCGAGCTTGCGCCGGAGAAGTTTCACACTCCCGGGCGCAAGACGATTCTGGAGGTCGCCGAGTTCACGCACCTGCCGGCCACGTCCCAGATCAAGAGCCTGGTGATGGTGGCCGACGGCAAGCCCGTGCTGGCGCTGCTGCGCGGCGATCACCAGTTGAGCGAAACCAAGTTCGCCGCCGCGGCCGGAGCCATCGAAGCGCGACCGGCGCACCCCCACGAGATTCGTGAGTGGTTCGGCGCCGACGCCGGCTCGCTGGGGCCGGTGGGAGTCAAGAACATGCCCGTCCTGGGCGACAAGGCGCTCGAGGGCAGGCGCAACATGATCGCGGGCGCGAACGAGGACGATCACCATCTGCGGCACGTCACGCCCGGGGAAGACTTTTTGCCCCGGTTCGCGGACCTGCGGCAGGTGATGGCGGGCGACGCCTGTACGAGTTGTGGAGAGCCGCTGGCGGTGACCAAAACGATCGAGGTCGGCCACATCTTCAAGCTCGGGTACAAGTATTCCGAATCCATGGGACTGCGCGTTCTGAGCGCGGAGGGAGCCGAGGTCACTCCGATCATGGGGTGTTATGGAATCGGCATCGAGCGGATTCTCAGCTCCGCCGTCGAGCAGCACCACGATGCGGACGGCATGGTATTGCCCGCCTCCATCGCCCCGTTCGAGGTGGTGGTAACGCCGGTGAACAACTCCAATGCGGAGCAGATGACGGCGGCCCGGAAGCTCTACGAGGAGCTGCGGCGGCGCAAGGTGGACGCGCTTCTGGACGATCGCGACGAGCGGCCCGGCGTAAAGTTCAAGGACGCGGACCTGATCGGCATTCCGTACCGCGTGACTGTCGGCAAAAAGCTCGGCCAGGGTCTGGTCGAGCTGACCGAGCGCCGGGGCCGGGTAGCGTCCGACGTTCCCGTGGGGGAGGTAGCCGGGGAGCTGGTCCGGCGGCTCGGCGATGGACGTTAACTGGGCGGCGATTCGCGCGGACTTCCCTGCCCTTTCCGCGCGGACGTATCTCAACACGGCAACCTTCGGCCAGATCCCGGCCCGCGCCGTGGGAGCGGTGGCCGCCCACTTCGCGCGCCGTGACCGGCTGGCCTGCGCGGACTACATCCAGTGGTTCGATGACGCCGACGGGATCCGGGAAGCGATCGGCGTCCTCATCAACTGCCCGGCGGACGACATCGCCTTTGTCCCGAACGCTTCGAGCGCGCTTTCGCTGCTGTTGGGCGGCCTGGACTGGCAGCCGGGGGACCGGGTGGTCACGCTGCAGGACGAATTTCCCAACCATTACTATTACGCCTGGCGTCTCAAGAGCCGTGGGGTGGAATTCGTGGAGACGCCCTTCGCCGGATTTTACGACGCCATCACGCCGCAAACCCGGGTGGTCACCTTGAGCACGGTTAATTATTCCACCGGCTTTCGCGCTCCGATGGCGGAAATTGCGGCGTTTCTCCGCGAGCGCAACGTGCTGCTCTACGTGGATGGAACACAGAGCGTAGGGGCGCTGCGATTCGATGTGGCCGCGGTGCAGCCCGACATGTTCGCCGTGGACGGATACAAGTGGCTGCTGGCGCCGAATGGAGCCGCCTTCTTCTACATAAGCCCGGAGCTGAGGCGGAGTCTCGATCCGGCGGTGATCGGCTGGAGAAGCCACAAGGACTGGCGGCAGACGGATCACCTGCATCACGGCGAGCCGGAATTCCCCGACCGGGCCGAGATGTACGAGGGCGGAATGCTCCCGTTCGCTGCGCTGTACGGGCTGCAGGCGTCGATCGACCTGATGCTGGAAATCGGACCCGAGTTGATCGAGCAGCGGGTGATGGACCTTGCCGCCAAGACGGCGGAGGCATTGCGGAGGGCGGGCGGGCAGGTGGCGCACTGCGAATCGCCGATCGTGACGGCGCGGTTCAGCCGCGACGCAGCGGAGCTGGCCGAGTCGCTGGCGGAGCGCGGAATTCTGGTCGCGGCCAGGCACGGCAATCTGCGTGTTTCCCCGCATTTCTACAACAACGAAGAGGATATCGGGGAGCTGGAACGGGCCTTGGCGGGGTAAGGCTTCGCCCGCCGGGCCGCGCCATCCCGCGCGATACCATAGCATTGGAGCCACACGGTATGTATTTCGAGCAATTCTACCTGACCTGCCTGTCTCACGCCTCCTACATGATCGGTTCGGACGGTGTAGCCGCGGTGGTCGATCCGCAGCGCGACGTGGCCATCTACCTCGAGGAAGCGGAAAAGAACAACCTCCGCATCGAGCACGTGATCGAAACCCACCTGCACGCCGATTTCGTTTCCGGCCATCACGAGCTGGCTGCCCGCACCGGGGCCAGAATCTACCTGGGCTGGAAGGCCGGCGCCCGTTTTCCGCATGTCCCGGTCCACGACGGCGACGAGGTGGCCTTCGGCCGCTGCCGGCTGCGCTTTCTCGAAACGCCGGGACACACCGTGGAGAGCATCTCGATTGTGGTCACCGATCTGGACCGTTCGCCCGACCCGTTCGCCGTACTGACCGGCGACACCCTGTTCCTCGGCGACGTAGGACGTCCGGATCTCTCCGGCGAGCACACGCCGCAGCAGCTTGCCGGCATGCTCTACGACAGCCTGCATGAAAAACTGCTGCGGCTCCCCGATACAGTGGAAGTCTACCCGGCCCACGGCGCCGGCTCGCTCTGCGGACGGCAGATGAGCGCGGAGCGCCGCTCGACCATCGGCAAGCAACGGGCCAGCAACTACGCCCTGCAAGCCGGCAGCAGGCAGGAGTTCGTGGAACTGCTGACGGCCGAACTGCCGGAGCGTCCGGGCTATTTCGGACTGGACGTCGAGATCAACCGCAGCGGAGCCCCGCCGCTCGAGGAGCTGCCTGAGATTCCCGCGCTGTCGCCGGCCGAACTGGTGGCCGCCCAGCAGCGCGGAGCGATCGTGCTCGATACGCGTCCGGCGCAGCAGTTCGCGGCCGCGCACGTCCCGGGCGCGATTCAGATCGGCCTCTCGGGGCAGTTCGCCTCCTGGGCGGGCATCGTGCTGGGGCTGGATTCGGAACTGATCCTGGTGGGGGAAGATCCGGAGAAGATCGCGGAGTCGCGATTGCGGCTCACCCGCGTCGGGATCGAGCGGGTGACCGGGTATCTGGCTGAGGGGATGGCAGGCTGGATCGCCGGAAACCGCCCCGTGGAGCAGGTGCACCAGGTATCGGCGCAGGATCTGTTCCAGTCTCTCCAGCAGGATCCCGGCGGAGTTCAGGTGGTGGACGTGCGGCGCGAGCCGGAGTGGCGGCAGGGACACATCGGCGGCGCGATTCTGAAGCCGCTGGACAAGCTGTCTTCGACGCTGGGCGATCTGGACCGGGCGCGGCCCGTCGCGGTCCACTGCAAAGGGGGCTACCGCAGCGCTGTGGCGGCCAGCCTGCTCCAGCGCGCCGGATTCGGCCAGGTGATGGAAATGATCGGCGGATTCGACGCCTGGCGCGCCTGTCACCTGCCGGTCGTCGAAAAAGCCGGCGCTGTGGTAAACTGAGGCGTTATGGCCATTCCCAATGTTCGTCGCTTCCGTATTTCCAGCGCTGACGGCGCTCAGACCGCTACCGTGATGGCAGTTCTACCCAAGGGAGCGGACATCGACGCCTACGTGTCGGACGCCGCCAAGCGGTTCGACTGGAAAGCGTATGGCGAAGCCCAGCAGAAGCAGTTCAAAGTCCGCGTCGGCCAGCAGAAACAGAAGAAAGCAAAGTAATCTCCTCCCAGCATGGCGCAGCTTTTCGCGGGGACGTCCGGCTTCGCTTACCCGAGCTGGAAGCCCCGCTTTTATCCGGAAAAGCTGCCCGCCAAGAAATTTCTCCAGCACTACTCTCAGCGGCTCAACGCGGTCGAGATCAACTACACTTTTCGACGGCTGGCGGCGCTCAGCACGCTTACGGGCTGGGTCGAGGCGAGCGGTCCGGGGTTTGTCTTCGCCCCCAAAGCGAATATGCGAATCACGCATATTCAAAAGCTCAAAGACGCCGGACCGGCTACTGAACTGTTCCTGAAAACCATCGATCCGCTGCGGTCCGCGCGCCGGCTGGGTCCGATCCTGTTCCAGCTTCCTCCCACGCTGCGGTTCGACATGAGTCTGCTGTCCGAGTTTCTGGGGCAGCTTCCTAATGACCTCAGGTATACGTTTGAATTTCGCCATGCATCCTGGTTGAACGATGAGACTTATCGCTTGCTGGCAGACCGCAATGTGGCTTTGTGCGCGGCCGAGTCGGAGAAGCTGGAGACACCGGAGGTCGTCACCTCGGACTTCATCTACTACCGTCTTCGCAAGCCGGAATATTCGCTAGAGGATCGCCGGGAGATCGCGGCTGGAGCACGCAAGATGCTGGCGGACGGCAAAGATGTGTTCGTATTCTTCAAGCACGAAGATACTCCCGAGGGGGCGCTCTACGCCGAAGAGATTTTGAAGGGCCTGCCGTAAGCGGACCTATGCCGGGACGCATCGCATCCCCGCGCGGTCCCAATTGACAACAAATATCTCCTGTAATCTAATAAACCGGAGAGAATTCAATAGCCTGGGTTAGTCGTGTTGTTGGTCCACCGGTGGGGAGAGCAATGCAGCGAATCGTCGTGTCAGCGTCCATTCTGGCGGTATTCATCAGTGGATTACCAGCGCAGGACTTCAGGGCGACCATCAGCGGGCAGGTCACGGACGCGACCGGCGCGGCCCTCGCCGGGGCCAGGGTGAAGGCTGTTCAGCGCAACACCAACCAGGCGATCGAGCGTGAAACCAACGCCGACGGCTTCTACACCCTGACCTACCTGCAGCCCAGCACTTACGACGTCGAGGTCACCCGGGAGGGCTTTCGGAAGTCCCGCCGCGAAGCGATCTCCCTTCTGGTGGCGGAGAAGCTCGAACTGTCTTTCACGCTGGAAGTGGGCCAGGTGACCCAGGAAGTCACGGTGACCTCCGGTCCCTCCGAACTGATCCAGACCGCGGACGCCTCGGGCGGTCTCAACTTCGATTCCCTGATGACTTCCGAATACGCGCTGAACGGACGGCAGGTGTACATGATGATGGACCTCACGCCGGGCGTGCTCTTCACGCAGGAAGAGTTCGGGGCCACCGGGTTTTCCGGCACGCGCGGATGGGACGTCAACTCCAACTTCACCATGAGCGGCGGCAAGGTGGGAACCAACAGCTTCGGACTCAACGGAGCGCCGATCAGCCTCACCGGCCAGTTCCAGCTCGCGCCGAACGTGGACGCCATCCAGGAATTCAAGGTGATGACCAACACCTACGACGCCTCTCTCGGCCGCACCGGCGGAGGCAGCGTCAACACCACCGTCAAATCCGGGTCGAACGCCTGGCACGGCAACCTGTCGGAGTACATGCGCAACAATGTGCTCGACGCCAATTACACGCAGCTCAACGCGGCCGGAAAGCGGCGCGGCAAGCACATCGTCAACCAGTTCAGCGGCACTATCGGCGGTCCCATTCGCAGGAACAAGGACTTCATCTTCGTGAGCTTCGAAGGCTGGCGCGAGCGCGTTCCGTTTCCGGTCGTGGCCGACACGCCGCCGCTCGACCTGCGGGACGGGCAGCATTTCAGCAAGTACAACTCGCTGATCTACGATCCGCTTACCAGCCACCCCTGCGTGAACGGGAGCGACGTCCCGGGGACCTGCTCGACCAGCTATATCCGCGACCAGTTCCCCGGCAACGTCATCCCGCCCAGCCGCTTCAGCCCCATCGGCCAGAAGATTCTCGGGTTCTACCCCACTCAGAATTATCCGGGCACGGTCGACAACTACGTGGCGGGCACCGGCGGCAAGTATCGGTATGAGCAGCCCATGGCGCGCTGGGACCACGCCATCAACGACCACAACCGGCTGTACACGCTGTTTACCTTCCAGGACGGCAGCGAGTATCGGAACCAGACCGGCATCCCCGGTCCGGCGGCGTCCGGCAACATCTATTCCCGCAGGCGGAATATCAACATCATCACGGACTGGACGCGTATCCTTTCGCCTTCCGCCATTTTCGATCTGCGCGTTTCCTTCGGCCGGTACGGCCAGCGCTTTCCCAACGTGGACGGCTCTTCGGGCGTGACCGCCGAATCGCTGGGTATGACTCAGATGATCCACGCTCCCACCAGCACGGTCACGGCGCCGCCCCGCATCGCCATCGACCAGTTCGCCAACCTCTTCGGCAACGGCGCCAATCTCCAGACCTGGCGCGCCGAGAACCAGTGGAACATCGTTCCGACGGTCACGATGACCAGCGGCGCCAAGACCTTCCGCTTCGGCGTGGACCTGCTCTACGCGATGCAGGGACAGGGCGACATCGGCCTCGCCAACGGGTATCTGCAGTTCACCCGGGGCGGAACCTGGCGCTACGCCAACCGCACCTCGGCCCTCAATGTCCAGGATGGCTCGGGAATCGCCGACGTGCTGCTCGGCATCCCCCACGGCGGGCAGCTCGATTGGAACGACACGTACTATCGCACCTGGCCCTACTTCGGCCTGTTCATCCAGAATGACTGGAAGGTGCGCCGCAACCTGACCTTGAACCTGGGCCTCCGCTACGACGTGCAGATCCCCTGGGTGGAGCGCTGGAACCGCGCCAACACCGGCTTCGATTATTCCGTCAAGAATCCGCTCAGCGACCAGATCATCGCCAAGTGGAGGGAGTTCAAGACGGCCTACGACCGCGCCAATCCGCGCTTTCCGTATCCGGACGCGCCGCCGGCGATCTACGGCGGCAAGAGCTTCATCCAGCCGAACGGCAGCCGCCGCATCTATGCCACGGACTGGACGAACCTGCAGCCGCGCATCGGCGTCGCCTGGCGGTTCCTGGGGGCCACGGTGCTGCGCACCGGGTTCGGCATTTATCACCGCACTGCCACGCAGGCGGGCCAGACGGACGGCTTCAGCCAGACGACCCCGTACACCCGTTCCACCGACGGCGACCTGTTTCCGTCGGCCGGCCTGACCGGCCCCTACTCTCTGCAGAATCCCTTCCCGGACGGCATCGTGCAGCCCTCCGGCAGCGCCCTGGGACTGCTTACCAACGTGGGCAACGCGGTCACCTACGACGGCCGGCAGCGGCCCATTCCGCGCACCTTCCAATACTCCTTCGGCCTGCAGCGCCGGCTGATGTGGAACATCCTGCTCGACGCTTCCTATGTCGGGAGCGTCACCAATCACGATGCCATCCCGATCAACACGGATTACTGGGGCTACGATTTCAACCAGGCGGCTTTCGCGCTGCCCGCCTTCGGCGATACCACCGTCAACAACCCGTTCTTCGGCATCCTGCCCACGAACCGCACCCGCGGGTCCGGCGCCACGGTGCAGAGGCGGGAGCTGTTCCGCCAGTATCCTCTCTTCCCGAACGTGACCAATAACACGATGCCCTGGGGGCGCTACCGCTATGACTCCCTGCAAATGCGCGTAGACAAGCGCTTCACCGGGGGACGCAGCGCCGCCGGCGAACTGACCCTGGTGTTTTCGTACACGTTCTCGAAGCAGTTCCAGCAGGCCAATTACCTCAATACCTGGAATTTCGAACATGAGAAGCCGGTGAAGGAACTGGTGGCCTACGACAAGCCGCAGAATATTTCGCTCAGCGGTTTCTGGGGGCTCCCCTTCGGAAAGGGCCGGCACTTCGCCGCCCACTCGAACAAAATGGCCACCGCTTTCATCGGCGGATGGCGGGTCAACTGGACCTTCCGCTACACGTCCGGCAATCCCATCGCGGGCATCAATGCCCAGAACACCTGTGGAGGAGCGCTGCTGCTCGAGAGCCAGTCGCACGACCGCTGGTGGAACAACGACAAGAGCTGCTGGAAAGCGAATCCGAGTTATTGGATTCGAAACGTGGAGGATCGCTACGCCTGGCTGCGGCAGATGGACAACATCACGGTGAACATGGCGGCGGCCAAAGAATTCCCGCTGACAGAGCGCTGGAAAATTCAATTGCGCGGAGAGGCGTTCAATCTGGCCAACCGCCCGATCTACCGACCAGCGTCGACCACCTTTACGGATGTGAACTTCGGCAGGCTGTCGATCGAGCAGCAGAACTTCCCGCGCAACATCCAGGTATCGGCAAAGCTGACGTTTTGAGGCTTGAGGGCAGGCGGCGGTCTGCAGCCGGTGGATTAGAAAACGCTGGCCATCCAATACCCGGGACGCGCTCTCAACTTCAACTCCGGACGGCTGGGAATCGTGACCTTGATATCGTGCCAGCCGCCCTCTTCCTTATTACTCGGGTTGTAGGCGATCACGTACTGGCTATGAATTTCGGTCCCGATCCGCGTCAAGGCATCCTCGAGCCCTTTTTGTTTGAAGAAGCTGAACTCCTGGCCACCGGTGGCCTTGGTGAGCTTCTCGGCCGGATTATCCACAAAGACGGACTTCACGTCCTTGAAAATTTCCACCAGCAGGGGCACCACATCCGCGTTCGTGCCCGGCAGCACGCCCTTCTGCATCACGGTTGTCGGGGTGGCCGGCACGTTCGACGGCATGGAGTAGGTCGCCGGCGGCAGGCCGTTCAAGGGACCCGGTCCGGGGTACGGTTTATTCGTAATGGTCGCGATCATGCGCGACATATTCACGGTGTAGACCACCACGTTGGCGAACTGCGCGTCGAGCAGCACGGTCCGCATCTTCCCCTCGCTGCCGTAGTCGCGCGTCTCCGCAATCACCAGCATCACGCGGCGCCGGTTCGAGGGGCGGTTCTTCAGCAGCCGCACACCCTGGCCCATGGCGTCGATCAGAGCGCTGGTCGAGCTGCCCGCCGTGATCCTCTTCAACGAGTCGGAGATCTTCGGCAGATCCGTGGTGAAGTCCTGCTTCAGAAGAAAGCGGTGATCGAACGCCGCCACGGCCACTTCGCCCTGGTCGCCCACCACCAGAGACTCCAGCAATGAGCCGATTTTCTTCACCTGTGGCAGGATGGCGTCGATGGCGCCGTTGGCTTGAATCAGAATGGCGAGCGAAATCGGATGGTAGGTAACATCCACCGCGATGTTCTGCTCTTTGCCGTTATCGGAAAGATGAAACTCGCGCGGCTGAATGCCGTTCACGATGTTGCCATCGCGGTCGTGAGCCGTGACCGGCACCACCACTTCGGTGACGCGGGTCGTGCCGATAATCTGTTGGTCGTTTGTTTTCGGATCCGGATCGCTGTTTTGCGCGCAAAGCGCACAACAAAGGGCCCCAGCCAGAGTGAGGCGGGTCAGGCGCGGAAGATTACTCGTTTGAAACATGCTCTGTCCGTCCAGCTAGTAGATCCAGCACGTGCGGCGCCAATTCCACAATAGCATCCAGCGAATCCACCGCGCCGCGCGTCGATCCCGGCAGATTCACAATCAGCACCTGCCCGCGAGTGCCTGCCAGCGACCGTGAAAGGTCGGCCAGCCGTGTCGATGCTCTTCCCCGGGCGCGCATGGCCTCGCCGAAACCGGGGATCTCGCGGTCGAGGATGGATCGTGTCGCTTCCGGGGTCACGTCGCGCAGAGCAATGCCTGTTCCACCGGTGGTGAAGATCGCCGAAACGAGGCGGGAATCCGCAATTTCTTTGAGCCGCGCCGCGATGCGGTCCGCTTCGTCGGGCAGAATTTCGGTCAGCACAACTTTCCAGCCCGCGCTTTCCAGCCGCTCCCGCACGGCCGGTCCGGACTTGTCGGCGCGCGTCCCCGCCGACGCGGTGTCACTGATCGTAAGCACAGCGGCGGTCATGCGCGGCGGAAGTCCCCGCTCTTGCCCCCGGTCTTTTCGAGCAGCCAGAGGTCGGTGATCTCGATCGACTTATCGAGCGCCTTGGTCATATCGTAGACGGTGAGCGCCGCCACCGCCGCGGCCGTGAGCGCTTCCATTTCGACTCCGGTCTGCGCCGTGGTCACGGCAGTAGCCACGATCCGCACACCTTTCTTCTCGACGGTCACCTCGACGCCGGCATGGGAGAGCATGAGGGGATGGCACAGTGGAATCAGGTCCGAAGTCTTCTTGGCGGCCGCGATGCCGGCGATGCGCGCGATCTCGAGCGGATTACCCTTGGGATTCTCGTGCAGCCGCCGCAGCACGGCGGGGCGGATGCGCA
Organism: Bryobacteraceae bacterium; assembly: GCA_035495815.1. Lineage (GTDB taxonomy): Bacteria > Acidobacteriota > Terriglobia > Bryobacterales > Bryobacteraceae > DATJFH01. Next base: position 2,735 of record DATJFH010000150.1, on the reverse strand, counting down.
CGAAGGCCTGAGCGCGGGCCATGCGCCGGGTCGCGGTTTTGGCGGACACGTCCACCATCCGGGCCGACCCGGCGGAATCGTAATGCGACAGCTTTTTCATTTGAGAAGGACCTGGATCAGTTCCCCCGCATTCCAGTGCTCGCGGGCCGCGTCGGTCACCAGGTAGGCGTTGCAGCGCGCGAGGGCCGGCACGTCGCTCGATCCGCCGCAGGGGAGCGGAACGAGCGCTCCGTCCGCGGAAAGCCAGGCGGGAAGAAACCGCGTGAGTCCGGGCTTATGCCGGAAATCGGCCGCCAGCGGAGCCAGGGTCAGCGGCAGCAGGCTTTCCGTCTGTCCTCCCAGCAGCTCGACCGCAGCCCGGGCGAAAAGCTCGAAGGTAAGCATGGTGGAGCCGGGATTGCCGGGCAGTCCGAAGAAGAACTTTCCCGCCGCCCGGCCGAAGACCAGCGGCTGACCCGGCTGAATCAGGACCCGGTCGAAGAAGAACTCGGCGCCGAGATCCGCCAGAACGGTCTCGACCAGATCGTACTTTCCGGCCGAAACGCCGCCGGAGAGCAGCAGCAGGTCCGCCTCCAGGCCCCGTTCGACGGCCCGCCGGGTGGCGTCGCGCTCGTCCCTGGCAACCGGAAGAATCTCCGGATCCCCGCCCGCGCGGGCCACCTGAGCGGCCAGCGAGTACACATTCGAGTTGCGGATCTGAAAATCGGAAGGCTGCTCATCGGGCTCGACGATCTCGTCGCCGGTGGCCAGGATCGACACGCGCGGCTTCCGGTAGACCAGAGGCCGGGTCACGCCGACGGTGGCCAGCATGGCAACGGCAGCGTAGTCGAGCCTTCGCCCCGCGGGCACGACCACGGACCCGGCCCGCGCTTCGGACCCGCGCGGATTCACGAACTGCCCGGTTCTGGCGGCCGGGCAAACGATGCGATCGCCCTCCCGGGTGACGTGCTCGATCATGACCACGGCGTCGGCGCCCGGCGGCAGGGGGGCCCCCGTCATGATTTCGACGGTCTCCCCGGCGTGAACTTCGCCGCCAAACAAGTCGCCGGCCCGCACCTCGCCGATCAAAGTCAGCGGACCCGGCGTGTCGCCCGCGCGCACGGCAAAGCCATCGCGCACGGAGCGGTCGAGGGCGGGATAATCGCGATCGGCGGCCACGCTGCAGGCAAGCACCCTTCCCGCGGCGCAGATCAGGTCCACCTCGCCGGCCTGCGGCGCAGTGCGGCCCGATGTCACGCGGTCGATAACCAGCGCCCGGGCATCGCTGAAAGGCAAGGCAGTCACATCGTCATTCTAACGAAGTGGGGCGGCGATTGACTGAACGCCGCCCGGATACTCGCTCGGATTTCACCGGCGCTGCACAAGCGCGGCTCCGGCGTCTTCGTCGGTCTTAAAAAGTCAGACGCGCGCCGATCTGGACCGACCGGCCTCCTCCGGCCGAAGTGATGCGTCCGACGGCGGCTGTGTTTGTGATGTTGGCATTCGGGTTGCCGAAGGTGGGGTGATTGAATGCGCTGAAGGCATCCAGCCGCAGTTCCAGATTGACGCGTTCCTGCAGCGCGGTATGCTTGGCCAGGCTCATGTCCCAGGTCCATTGGCCGGGGCCCCAAAGCAGGTTGTAGCTGGCATTGCCGTAGGTGAAACTGGCGGGAACGGAGAAGGCTGCGGGATTGAAGTACTGCAGCAGGGCGCGTTCCCCCGGATACAACGAAGATCCCGCGACAACGTTCGGCCGCCCGCCCACCGATCCCACGACCGAGGTGTCGAAACTGGGCGAAAAGGGAGCGCCGGAGAGAGCCTGCGCGATTCCCGAGAACTGCCATCCACCGGCGATCAGGTTCATCCAGGGCGAGAGATTTTTCAGCAGCGGTTTCCCTTTGCCAAACGGGAGGTCGTACACATAGCTGGCGACCAGCACGTGACGCCGCAAGCCGCCCAGGTTGCCTCGCGAATCATTGTAGTTGGCCGGGCTCATGAAGCTTTCGACTCCCAGCACCCGGGAAAACTGATATTGCGCGGTGAGCAGCAGTCCGTTGTTGTACCGGCGCTCCACGCCTGCCTGGAGCTGATTACTGGAGCTCTGGAAGATGGGCGAATTGGCCCGCGTGATTCCGGCGAACGGCTGATAGGGGCGATTGGGCTGCACCGCGCCCGGCGAAGGCAGCGGCTGATTGATGTTGGGATTGCCGAGCTGCCGCACGTTGCGTTGACCGACGTAGCTCAGCCGCACCGCCAAGGCGTGGAACAGTTCATGCTCCACGGTGGCGTTCCACTGGAGGTTATAGGGCGTCGCCAAATGGCCGAACGCGCTGGCGGACGGATTGGCGGGCACCGAGCCGTTTCCGGGAAACGGATTGTTCATCGTGATGGAGGGAACCGATCCTGCGGGCTGTTCGAAAGTGGCCGCGACCAGGAACGGAAGCGTCATCTCGGCCGATTGCATGTAGTTGAGATTGAGCTGATTCCAGTACAGTCCGGCGCCGGCGCGGAGCACGGTGCTGCGGCGCAGTTTGTAAGCAAGCCCGAAACGCGGAGCGAAGTTATTGCGATCTTCGCCCACATATTCCATCACCTGGGAGGGCAAACCGAGGCTCTTCGAGAGAACGACCGGATAGGCCGCGAGCGCAGGCTGGACGGCTTCCGGCGGAAAGGCGTCGGCGAAGACGGCGACCTTGTTGGCGGCGGGAATAAAGAGAGCCGCCAGGTTGCGCACCTCGGGCCGGACACCCTGATAT
>DATJFH010000149.1:0-6495 GCA_035495815.1 Bryobacteraceae bacterium | reverse complement strand
GTCAGCTTTCCTCCGGGTCTGGTCGACCGCGTGCTTACGCTCGATCTGTCCCGGCATTCGAGGAGCGGGAGCGCCCGCCTGCTGCGCAACGGCCGGCGGCTGGCGCGCCGGGTCCCGCCGCTGATCGATCGCTTCGCGGGATTCGGCGATCGGATCGCCGCATTCCTGGAAGGCCGTCCGTGTTACGACGTGGGGATGGTCGAGCATTTCTGGTGCGCGCCTTACCTCGAACAGATCGAAGCCAAATGCGGCCGCACCTTCCTCGATCTGCACAACATCGAGTCGGACTGGCATATGACGTGCCGCCAGCTGTCCCGCTGGCCGTCGTGGCTGGCGCACGACAGGTTCTACAGGGCCGCTCTCGATCTCGAGCGGTGCTGGCTGTCGAGATACGATTGCGTCCTGGCAACCTCGGAGGCCGACGCCGGCCGGGTCCGCCGCATCGCCCCAGCTGCGGCCGTGAGCGTGTATCCGAATGCCATCCCGCTCCGCCCGGCGCCGCGTCGGCATGAGCAGAACCTGATCGCCTTTTCGGGCACGCTTGATTATGAGCCAAACCGCGCGGCTGTGCGGTATTTTGCCGACGGGATCTGGCCGGGGCTCCGCCGCCGTTGGCCGCATCTGGGATGGCGGCTGATCGGAAGGCATCCGGAAGCCGTCGAGGGGTATCTGCGCGGGCTCGACGGCGTGGAATACACAGGCCCGGTGGGCGATGCGATTCCGTATCTGGCGGAAGCCAAGGCCGCGGTCGTGCCGATTCTGTCCGGGAGCGGGACGCGCCTGAAAATCATCGAGGCCTGGGCGGCGGGTACTCCGGTGGTCTCGACTTCGAAAGGCGCGGAGGGTCTGAACGCGCGGGACGGGGAAGAGATCCTTCTGGCCGACGACCCGGCGGCTTTCGTAGACGCTGTATCTCGGCTGGTTGAATCACCGGACGAGGCCCTCCGCATCGGCCTGGCGGGCCGGGAGCGGTATCGCCGCGACTTCACCTGGCCGGCGGCCTGGAAGGCGCTCGACCTGGAACTCGGGGTGGCGTCCAAAGCCGCCGGCGGACTGCCCTAGGTTCGGTCGGCAACACTGTTGAATGTGTTGAAGACTGTCGAAATCTGTTGAACCGGTCAGCGGGTGTTGAATGTGTTGAAATCTGTTGAATTCCGGCCGCGGGCCAGACTGTTCGCGTGGGTCTGGAAGGAAAGCTTAACCTTCCCCAAACCACTCACGGCATGGGATCCGCACGCGTTCGACGGCCAACTACGCGCGGCGAGATGAGTTTCATCCGGGCCGGCAATCCTCGGCGACTCAGAGCTTGGCCAGAGGATGAGCGCGATCGACCAGCGGCAGCTTCACGCGGTTCCCGGCTTTCTGCGCCTGGTAAACGCCGTGAATCATCTCGATCGTCCACCGTCCATCCTCTTCATTGCAGCAAGGCTTTCCATCGGTTTCGACCGCTCGAATCAGATCGGCGACCATCAACGCATTCGCGATGTCGTGCCCGGAGCCGTCGATACCCTGGCTAGCCAGATCAGGTTTCGCCTCTATCGTCGTCCATTGATGTTTTGCATCCGGAACCCAGGCCGGGGACCGCAGGACGAAGAGTCCGCCGCCGGGATAGATGCCGTTTGGCAGAAACAGCACGCCTTTGCTTCCGTAGAGCCACGTCCCGAACCGCAGCGGATCCGTTTTATCGCTAGCGCGGGAGGCAAAGAAGCCATGGACGCCCGCCGGATAGGCGAACATGGCGCTTACCTGATTCCCGGCGATCGGCCCGATCGGCTCCGTCGCCTGGCGCACGTCCGAGCTACCGATCTCCGCGCCATCGTGCGTCACATGAGCGGTGACCCACATCGGATTGCCGAGGAAATAGCGGAGCATGTCGCAGACGTGCGAGCCCAGCACCATCATGTCTTCACCGCCGGCGCGCCGGTCTTCCTTCCCTCGGGCTCGCGCCTCCTGAATGACTCCAATCTCACCGGCGTCCACCATGGCCTTCGCCCGCAACACGTAAGGTGATGTCCGCATCTGGTGAGCCAACTGGAGCTTCACCTTGTTCTTTCGAACCACCTCCACCATCCGGTCGGCCTCGGCCAGGCTCTGGGCGAAGGGCTTCTCCATGTATATGTGGGCTCCAGCCTCGGCGGCCGCCGTCACCATTTCGACTCGCTGGTCCATCCATCGCGGACCAATTCCCACCAGATCCGGCTTCTCCTTGCGGAGCATCTCCCGGTAATCGGCGTAGCTCCTCTTGGCGCGGGTCCGCGCAACGGCGGCGATGCGGCCCTTTTCATCCGGATCCGATACACCCACTACTTCCATCCGGGAAAAGGCGTTCCAAACCGTATCGATCCCATGTCCGTAGTTGCCGCGGCCCGTATGGCCGATTACCGCCACACGGTACGTCTTTGCGGGGCTGGCGACTGCCGCCGTCGCCAGCGCCGATAAAAGGAGAGAGCGCCGGGTCTGCATTTCAAACCCCCGCCGGCCGTGACCAATGGGGGCGGTATTCACGGCGGACAAGCTTGTTGGCTTCCGGATCGTCAACCACGGTCTCCGACTTCGCGTCGTATCGAACCGGCCGCCCGGTGCGCGCCACGATGTTTCCCAAATGCGCGAGCGAGGTAGCCCAGTGCCCCTGTTCGATCTCAACCCGCGGCTTCTCCCTGCTGCGGATGCAGTCGAGGAAGTTGCGGGCGTGCGGCAGGTCGATCGAAGTCGCCCCGTGCTCCTCACTATGGATCGTCGCGCCCTTGTCGTCCATCACGCGATAGCCGTATGTCTGTCCACGGAATCTGCCGATCTGCGCCACTGCCCTGTCGCCATACACGGCCACTCCGTTGTCGCAACCCTCGAGGCCATAGGGATTCCACAGGCGCTGCTCGAAGGAGATCAGCTTGTCCCCAAACTCGTAGGTGATATTCATCGTGTCCGGGGTTTGCTGGTCGTCATCGAAGTACATTTTGCGGCCCATGCCGGTGACGCGATTTGGCAGTGTCACTCCCAGGGCGCGGCGGGCCATGTCCAGCTGATGCACTCCGTCGTTCCCTATGTCGCCCACGCCGTAATGCCAATGCCAGTTGACAGTGCCGTGGAAGCGGTTCCGGTTAAAGGGCAGTTTGGGGAGCGGTCCTGTCCAGATCTCGTAATCGATACCCGAAGGCACTGGTTCATCTTCCTTGTGGCCGATATTCTTCCGCAGCTGGACGTTCCACACCTTGGCCATCAGGATCCGGCCGAGCTTACCCGATTCCACGTGGTTTTGAAAAGCCAGCGTGACAGGCAAACTCGGTAACTGAGTGCCAGCTTGCACGATGCGCTTGTTCCGTCGCGCGGCTTCCACCATCAATCGGCCCTCGCGGATGTTGTGCGAGACCGGCTTTTCCACATACACGTCCTTACCGGCGTCACAAGCCATGATCGTGCCGGGGGCATGCCAGTGAATGGGAGTGCCCATCACGATGGCATCGACCGTCTTGTCTTCAAGACAGCGGCGCAGATCGGCCACGAGCGGCGGCCGCCTGCGGCCGGAATCCTCAATAATCTTGTAAGCGCCATCAACCACGTTCTGATCCACATCGCAGACATGGGTGATATTCACGTCGGCCTGGTCGCAGAAGGCCTTCGTCAGGCTGCGGCCGCGGCCGCGCACACCCATCAGCACGATGTTGATCTTGTCGGAAGCCGCAACGGCTCGGCGCGCGGTGGTGAGTGCCCCCAATGCGGCGGGGAGGAAGTAGCGGCGGTTCATCATTTATCTCCGTTGAGCGAATTTTCCTTCCACTTCGGACTTGAGTATATACCAGCTTGCGCCGCGCATCGGCTTCATCTTACCGGTCACTTCAGAGACCCGGCGAGAGGCTGCTGACGCCGAAGCCGGACCGGTTTTAGGGGCGGGTCTACAGCCGCACGACATCCCGCAACGCGGCTGAACGGTACGCGCCGAAAAGAGCCTCCAGGACTCGCACGGCATCGGCAATCGCAACCTCGCCGTCCCTGCCCTTGTCCAGCGCGTCGAGGAAGGCGCTTTGATCGGAGACTGCCGCGGCCGGAATCGCCCATTCCACGGCGCCCGCTTTCCGCTGATCGCTCGAAGCCCAGAAGGCTGCCGGATCGTCCGGATTCTCGGGCGGCGTCCTCCAGAAGGCTTGCCGGTCGCCGGTAATTTCGGCTCGCGTCGCGAAGCCGTCGATGAAAGCTGTGCCTCTGGTCCCCACCAGCTTGGTGCGATTGTGACCGCCACCGGGATGGCTCCGCCAGCCGGTACGGCCCGAAGAAATGGTTGCCACGATGCCGCCGTCCAGGGTCAACGACAGCACGCCGAAATCCTCGTAGTCGCGGACGACATTGTTTTCCAGGAAGTAATTCGCGGTGACGGCGCTCACCGTCTTGAAATCGCGGCGGGTGAGCCAACGAAACATCGCCAGGGAATAGACAGCGATATTGAACATTTCGCGTTTCGCGTCCGGCACGAGAAACATGCGCGGCTCGGCCGTCTCTGTTCTGGGTTTGAGCGGCAGGTCTTTGACGTAGCCTTTGGAAAAATGAAGGTCATGATGCAAGGCCCGCAACTCGCCCAGGGCTCCGGAAGCCAACAACCGCCTGGCGCGCTGCGCCGGCGGCAGCAGCACCTGAGTGAACATCTGGCTGCGCAGATTCTTTTTCCGCACGATGGCCGTCAGTTCCCGCGCTTCCCGGAGCGAACCGGCCATCGGCTTGTCGATGTAGATATGCTTGCCCGCCTCGGCGCAGCGGATGGCGACCCGGCCCTGGCGATGATGCTCGGTGCAAACCGAGACGATGTTCGCGTCAGGACGCGCGAGCGCCGCATCAAGATCGCGGATATAGGGAATCCTCAATTCGTCCGCCATTTTCTGATTGAGCCGCGCCCGGCGCTCGTCAACGTCTTTTTCGTCCGTAACCGCAATCAAGTTGCAGCGCTTGTCCTGCTGGAATCCAGCCGCGTAGCCTTCCTGATGGGACATCGCGCCGGTAACGATCAGCACTCCGTACGGCATGTTACTCTTCTGCGGCGCGCACGGGCCTTCCCGAGGCAAGTGAGCGTTCGATGTAGGCGCGATAGCCGGGCTTCGGCGTCTCGAAGGGTGGCATCAGGAAGGCCGGCTCCGGAAAATCGTCGAAGCGCAGCGTGCCGTGCCGGCCGACGCAGAGGAGTTGCACGGACGGTTCGCCTCCATGGCTCAGTTCCGCGCTCACCAGCGCAGTCTGCCCCTGCGCGAACTCAACCTGGAGCGAGACTGTCCCGTCCTTCACGCCGCCCAGCGCATAGATGCTGCGCACATCCGCCCCAAGCCACCGCCGGGCGATCGCCACTCCAGCCTCGGAAATCGGTATCAGCAGCCCGTGGTCGCCGGTTAGCTCCAGGTGCGCGCGCACAAACACGGGCTTGCCAACCTGATCGCCGGAGAGTTGGGCGCCGACGTTCTTTTCGAGCCATGAGAAATAGAGCACAAGCTGATTCTAACCGACTCACACCCCGCTGCATGCCGCGCGGCCCCCGCCCGGGTTGTAACCGATAGACGTCGGCAAAGTACTGATCGGGGCCCCGGTATCAACCGGGGAGAGAGTGCTCTCGGCAATTCCATCGACATAGAGAGTCGCCGTGCCGCCTGACTTGACGACCGCCACATGATGCTCGGAGAACAGCAGGGCGGCTCGTCGAGTATCCGCAATGACGGTCAAGATTTCACCGGTATTCAATTGGCGCAGCCGGGCTCGGATTGTGCGCTCTCCGCTCTGCAGGGCGCCGATGCCGACAAAACCTGAAGATCGCCGTGGATCTCCTTGTCCCAAAGGATGCTGCCGGCCATGTGACCGACGCCGGGCCCTATTTTCGAAGCCGCCGCGCGCGGGCGGGCGACGGCATTATCGGCGGCACTTCGGCCGGCTACTGGGTGCAGCTCTATGATCGCATTTTCGCGGGCCATCGAAGACTTTGATGATTCGGCGTTCCATCGTCTCGAAGTTGAGGCGAAGGGCGAGAGCTTACGAGTCTGGCTCGATTCGAAGCTCCTCGATTTCGAACAGGGCCGCAAAGTCGGCAACGTGGTGTCGATCCCGCCTGCCTGGGAAGGTCCTCCGAAGCTGGGTAAGAACGATGGAACGACGGGGATTTTCTTCGGGGCGGAAGATAACCGGAATCTGATCGGCGGGCAGCAGGCAAAGAATCTCCGCGTGACCCGACGGCAGACTCTGTGACCGAAAGTCTCCGGCCGGGGGTGGCGGCCCGGCCTCAGCGCCGTCGCCTCGGTTCGCGCCGATTAGACCCGCCGCTCGGCGACTGACCGATGAAGCCGAGCTTCACCTTGATCCCTGCGCCCACGAACCTGCGCGCAGGTGGGCTTAAAAAATAGAGGTTTCTTGCCGAAGAGTAAGGCATGGCATGTCGCTCAACGGGAGTTTTTTGTTTAGCGCTGGCCGGGATCAGTTCCGCTCCTGCCCAGCAAGCTGAGAAGCTGCGCATCGATGGGCTCATTGACGGTT
>DATJFH010000148.1:0-20213 GCA_035495815.1 Bryobacteraceae bacterium | reverse complement strand
TGTTTCTCGCCTCGCGGGCTTCGAGTTACATCACCGGGCAGACCATCGTCGTGGACGGCGGAACCACACTGGGGTAGCTTGCCCTGCCGGGGCCGTTCCCGCGGCTTTTGCCGGCGCAGTCACCCCCGAATCTAGTACCTGAGCTTCAATCCAATTTGCACTTGCCGCGGGAGGTTGCTGTTCGACGTGATAATCCCGAAGCTGGCAGTCCCCAGAGTTGTTCCCGGATTCCCCCAGTTCGGGTGATTCGTCGCATTGAAAAGCTCGCCTCGCAATTGCAGGCTGATCCTTTCGGTGACCGTAAATTGCTTGACGAAAGAAAGATCCAGGTTTCGCGTTCCCGGTCCGACGAGGATTCTTCTGCCGGCGTTCCCCAGCTGATAAAGCGCCGGCCTGACGAACGCCTCCGTATTGAAAAAACGCGAGCGCGTGCGATCGCCGCTAGGCAAATTAGGCTCTGCAATCCGGTCGGGCACCTGCAGGTAGTTTCCGCCGGTATTCAGGTTGTCGCCGCTGGTCGTGACGCTGATCGGATTGCCCGTTTCCAGCACGAGGAAGCTGCTTAGTTGCCACCCGCCCACAACCGCATCCAGCGCGCGGTTCAAATTCGACCCAAAGGCCCGGCCGCGTCCGACCGGAATTTCCAGGACGCCGGCGAGAAAATACCGGTGCTCCCGGTGGAAAGCCGACAGAGCCTTGTTGTGGACGGTGTCGTACGGATTCAGGTTGGTTTCGTAAATGCCGCCGTTGTCGATTGTGCGAGCCCATGTGTAGCCCGTCGTGAAGGACACCCCCTTCGAAAAGCGCTTCTGCGCCTCCAGTTCCATCCCGTGATAGGTGGCGAACCCTTCCGACTTGGACAAGCGGATCGTGCTGATATTGGAAAACGGCCGGCGCGATTGAACATCGCCCGGCCCCGGCAGCGGTTGATTGTTGTAGCGGAAGGCGTCGAGGCCGGTCGATTTGGTGCCTACATAGCCGATTTTCAGGACGAGGCTTTCCGCCAGCGAATGCTCGATATGAAAGTTCCACTGCTGCACGTAGCCATCCTTGGCGTTGATGTCGATGGCGTTAACGGCCGGTCTGCTCCCCGGCGCCACAAAATTGACCACCGGGGTCAGATCGTCCATCGGATAGGTCGCGATGTCCTGCTGGCGTACGCCCAGCGTGACGTCGCCCGTGCGAATGTAGGGAGGATTGATCGACATGCCCAGCGCATCCTGCGCGGAGTAGCGCTGATAGAAAATGCCATAAGCGCCTCTCGCCACCCACTTCGGCATCGCTTGGTAGGCGAACCCGAACCGCGGCGCGATATTGTTGTTGTCGTTATGGACCAGGCTGCGGCCAATGGAATCGGGACGCTTCTGCGATATCGGACTGCTGATGTCGCGCGGCGTGATGATGACCGCCGTGTTCGGACCCGTCTGATAGAAGTTCGAGATCGTATCCCGGTTCGCCTGCATGCGGCCCATCCATTCATATCGCAGCCCGAGATTCAGGGTGAGCTTGCGCGATATTTTCCAGTCGTCCTGGATCCAGGGCATGACGTGGCTGTGGCGGAAATTCGGATCGAAAATATCGATGCTGGCCAGAATCCGCTGCGGTAAACCCATCAGAGCGTCCGCGAGCGCGAAGCCGCGGGACCCCGCGCCCGCCGTCCACTGTCCGTTGAAGATGTGGTCCCCGGCGGGGCGAATGGCTTCCGGAAAAGTGTCGCGGTACCGATTTCCGGTGAAGCCCAGTCTCATCGTGTGATTGCCCCTGACCATCAGGAGGCTGTTGTGGATCTGAAAAAGTTCGCTTTTCCACGCCCGTGGACCCGACACTCCCTGTCCGAGCGTTCTTCCGCTCGGGTTCCCCATGGGGGAGCTGAAATCCTGCACTTCGAAGTAGAGCGCGTGATAGCATGCCGGCTGATTGCAGGCGCCCTTCAGCCCCAGTTCGGCGGCAACGTTGCGCTTGTAAGCGCTTTCCGTCGTCTCGCGCTCGTAAAAGCGGCTGTAGCCGGCCCGGAAATCATTGATGACCGACGGGCTGAAGGTATGCGACCATTGCGCCATCGGCTGCTGCCCGCGCAGGTCCTGATGATAGCTGAAGGCCGGCCATACGGGCGGCCCGATGGTGGCGACATCGGAGATGATGAAACGGCCGTACACCCTGTCTTTCGCGCCAAACGTGTGGTCCACCCGGCCGATGAACTGATCGTTGCCGGTCTGCTGCGGATCGAGCGATTGATAATTGTCCAACGGCAGTAGCGTACCCCGGCCCGCGCGGTTCGGCAGCGGAATGAATTCGTTGATGAACTTCACGGGCAGCGGATTCTGCCGGCTGGCCGGGATGATGTTCCCTGCAAAAGGCTGACCGGACGTCCAGTCGTAGAGCACGATCGGCGTCCGAAGGGAAGAGTCGGTCCCGAGCAGAGCCGAAAAATCTCCCGCCTTCATCTTTGCGTCCGGCACCGTTGTGTTCTGCGTGAAACCCTGCCGCAGGCGCATCGACTCCCAGGAGAAAAAGTAGAACGTCTTGTCTTTCAAAATCGGACCGCCGATCGTGCCTCCAAAAGTGTTGCGGCGAAGCTTGGACTTACGATCGGCAAAACTGTCGCGGGCATCCATCTTGTCGTTCCGCAGGAACTCATACAGCACGCCGTGAATCTGATTGGTTCCCGACCGCGTGACGACGTTGATATGGCCGCCCGCTTCGCTTCCGAATTCGGCGCTGTAATTGGCCGTCTCGATTTTAATCTCCTCGATGGCATCGACCGACGGGGCGAAAATGTTGGTCTGGTGCGACGCTTCCTTTCCGGAGACACCGTCGAACAGATACTGGTTATAGGTCGGGTCGTGTCCGTGCACGCTGAACGAGCCGATCCAGGAGGCGCGTTCCGTCTGGTGTCGGGAGTTTCCGCTGCTGTCCGACACGCCCGGCGAAATCAGGCTCAGCTGCATGAAGTCGCGGGCGGCAAGGGGAAGATCGACCACCGTTCGGGTCTCGATGAGATTCCCCACCTGAGAATCGCCCGTCTGCAGCATGGCGGCGACGGCGGATACCTCAACCGCATCGGCCACCTGTCCCACTTCCATGCGGAAGTCCATGTCTACGGTCTGGTTGACGTTCACCGCCAGGATTTCAGTAGTCGCTTTCTTGAATCCGGCCGCTTCCGCGGATACTCGATAGGTCCCGACCTTCACCGAAGGAAAAGCGTACCGTCCCGCTTCGTTGGTCACGGTGGTCTGTGTGGTCCCCTTGCTGGTCTCCTCGAGCTTGACGGTCACCCCCTGCATGATCGCGTCGGTTGCGTCCCGAATGGTGCCGGAGACTCGCGATGTGACCTGCGAATAACCGCAGGGCAGTGTCAGAGCTATCGCTGCAAACGAGACAAAAGCGGCTGATATTCTTATCGTCACGACGTCACCTCTTGAGCGGAGTTTAAGATCAGTCGGACTTATTGTCAACTGATCTTTGGCGTGTTGTCAGGAAATCCGTCCCGGATCTGGACCCGGTTTCGGTCGTTCTGGATGCGCTGAACGCGAGCGCTAGCCTTTCTTGCGGAGGTCCAGCACGGGCTCGAAAAAGCCATCTATCCGATTGCCGGCCACGGTAATCTCTTCGGTGTCGGGTCCGATCCGAATGCCGACGCGCTTCGAGGGCGCCTGCGTTTCGCGGATTTCATTACCGATGATCTTGATCGATTGGGTCTGACCCTGTACGTCGATCCCGATGCCGTTCTCTTTCCTGATTCCAAGAATCCGGTTTTTCTCGATAACGTTTCGATTTCCTTGAAACGCCGCCGTGCGCTCTTTACGGAAAAGGATACCCACTTCCGAGCTTGTCCGTATTTCGTTTTCACGAACGATATTGTCCGTATCGTGATGCCCGATCGAGATACCGTATCGCCTGCTGCCTTCGATGTAATTCTTTTCCGCCAGCGCCCAGCGGACGCCCCAGCAGAAGAAGAGGCCCTGATCGTTTCCCACCATGCGGTTCCGCCGGATTACCGAACGCTGCGATCCTGAGCCGGGATGAAGACCGAGCCCGGCGTGATCGTGGCTGTGGCAATCTTCGGCCAGCACGTCGTGACAGATCTGCCAGCTGATGCCGTCTCCGTTGTAATTGCGCGCCGTCACCTGGCGGATTGTGATCCTGTTACAATCCTGCATCCAGATGCAGCCCGCATAATTGCCGTCCAGATTCGCGTTGTTGGCTTTGTTGCCGTCGAGCGCAATATTTTCGAAAGCCACCCCGGAGATATTTTCACCGCTGAACAGCGGAAACAAACTTTCTACTTTCGGTTCTCCCATCAGCCAGACGTTCTTCCGCAGTCCAGAGTCGAGTTTGAAGCGATTGCCATTGCGCGCCACCAGAGTGCGCTTCACCACTTCCACGCCTCCCGTGGACATGTTCTTCACTCGCAGGCAAATGCCGTCGCCTACCTGCAGTCCGTTCGCGCTGGCGAATGTGATCTCCTGGTCGAACCAGTCCGAATCCTGTGAAAGCCGGGCCGCAATCATCGGCTCTTTCACGATCACCGAATCCAATCCGGAGCCGAGAATACGAACGTTGCTTTGGAGATAGACAGCGTTGCGAAAGCGGTACGTGCCCGGCAGGATCCTGACCGTGCCTCCGCCCCAGCGGGCGATGGAATCGACCGCGGCCTGGACCACCTTCTCGGTCGAACCGGCGAGATCGGCCTTCCCCGGACCGACCGTTATCGTGAGCCGCTCTTTCCACTCCGGTTCCAACGCATCGCCGGAAGTGGCGCGCGGATTTCGAACGGGGACAGGATGTTCGCCGGCGGCCGGCCGGCTGTCGCCCGCCAGGGCTGCGGCAGAGGAGACGGCCGCCGTCAAAAAATTGCGACGCTTCATTTCACGCTCCTGCCGTAGTTTAGCAGTTGCCGCAGAGCCCGACACACGACAAGTCGAGGCCGTACAAGCGCTGTTCCATTACCGGGCGGCAGCTTTGCCTCCCGGAGTGGCAAGCAGGTCGCGAAGCGCCGTAAGGAGCACATTCTCCACTTCGGGAGCGGTGCGCGAAACCGGCCCCGTTTCGTATCCTCCCTGTGAGTAGGCGATCCGCGTGCCGATGTAGCCGGGCCCATAATCGCCGTAAGCCGCCATGGCGACGAACCGGCCCGGCGCCAGCTCCTGCGCCGCCAGCTGGTATTCCACGAACAGCTCGCCGGGCATGTGAACCACGCTTGCGGGACCCAGCGTCAGCAGGAACAGCGGTGTCGTGCGGCGCGCCGCTCGGAGCCGCACCCACGCCAGATCCCTCCCCGTGGACAGCCGCAGGCGTGCCGGCTGCTGTTCGTCCTGGATCACTCTAACCAGATGCTGCTGGTCCCGAATTGCCTCCGCGGGCGGCAGCAGAACCGGCAAAATGCGCCAGCCGATGTCGCCGGCATGAATGGGCGTCTTGACCGTTCCCTCCCAGGCGGATTTCATTCCGTCGGCGAGACGGCGCGCAAGAATGGGACGCATTCGCGGCGAGCCGTCATTGTACTTGCCGGCGGCGACATTTCCGGCGGCCCCGTTAAAGTGAATGTGCGCGACGTCCGGCAGTTCGGCTTCGCGCAGGGCCCTTGCCATACCGACAAAGTCGGCGCTGACGCCGCCTTCACCGTAATAGCTTTGGGGATGTGTGGCGTAATAGGTAATCGAAACCAGCGGCCGCGCTCCCTGCCAGAGGCTCACCGACCTGACATACGGGTCGATGACGCCCTCCGGCGCGTCGCGCGCTTCCGGAATTTTGCAGGCGCTGTAGCGCACGTACTTTACCTTGCCGTCCGGCCCGAGTACGCGGCGATTCGAAGCGACTTCGCTGACCTTTGCTCGCCCGAGTCCGACATGGGTGACGGTTTGCGAATTTCCCACGGCGGCTCTGACCGCGTCGGACACCTTCCGGATCGCCTGGCGCATGAACCCTGGATCGTAAAGTTTCGCTCCCAGGCCGAACCGCTCCAACTCGCGGTCCGCGCCCGGATCGTAACCGGGCGCGTCGTGTTGGTGCAGCGTGTGGACGCTGACGCGATCCATCTCCGTCTTCGCGGCCTCGGCTATCGCCCGCCGCCATTCGTCCCAGCCTGCGTTCGCGATGCCCTCCCAATCCACGGCCACCAATACGATCGGCTTCGGCGGACCGAGCAGGATCAGTCCGCGCGCGGAGAGGGGATCCACGATTCTCGCGGCAGGCTTTACGCCGGCGGAGCAGCAGAGCGGAGATCCGAGCGGAGGCGTCACGTCCACATTGAAAGTGGCCACGCGCAGAGCTTCCGCGCCGCATGCCATCCCCGCGGAGATGAGCAACAGTGTCGAGTGAAACAAACGCATCACTCTACGTTAACCCTTTATCCGGCGATACTTCGGAAGGCCCGGTCGCCGAAGGCCTTCAGCGCTGACCGGCAGGATTGCCGCAATCGCGGCTAGTACTCGCAGAGCTCGCTGTGAACCACGTAGGCCCTCACGGCTTTGCGCGGACCCTCGGCGTTGTGGCAGTCTGCGCAGATCGCGCTCGTCAGGACGCGCCGGTGCTTGTCAGCCGTCTGCCCGTGGATCTTGTGGCAGCTGAGGCAGGTGGTCTCCGAACCGTTCACTACCACGTCCCTCACGTTGCGATAGACGTGCCTATCGCCTGGATTCAAGGCCTGGTCGTCCGCCAGCTTGAAATCCAACTGAAGATCCCGGAAAAGATTGTCGCCGGCGACGAACTGGTTCGGATAGGGCAGTCCCGTGCTCCTGGACTTTCCGCCGCGCAGATGACACTGCGCGCAGATCGAGGTGACCACCTCCGGAGAGTCGCGGCGCTTCTTCGAGAGCAGGATCAGCTTGGTGTCGCCGGTGTGATTCAAGTCCACCACGCCGTGGCACGCATAGCAATCGTGACCGAAGGCGGAGAAAGTCTGCGTCTCCGTCTCGACAGCCGTGGTATGGCATCCGGCGCAGCGCGCGCCGAACAGGCTCCTGTCCCAGGCGGGATTGGCGCCTTTGGTCAGAATCGCGAACTTGCCGTAACCCTCCTTCTTCAGCAGACGCACTTCATGGCGGCTTCCGAGGAAAAACTCGACGGCTTCGGGAGGGTTGAGCTTCTTCACCAGCTCCGGCGCGTCATCGCGCTGGCGCAGGCTGATGCCGTGCGTGTTGCGCTGCCAGCTCTGGCCGATATCGTTGCGATGGCAGAACAGGCACTCGTCGCCGTGAACGTGTTCGGGCAGCGGCTTGCCGGTATGATCCGACCCCCACGCCGCCGGGTCCCGCGGCTGCGCGAAGGACATGCCGATCGAGAGCAGCGCCCAGGCCAGTCTCATTCCCTGCGGGCGCGCCCCTCCACCAGTTCGATACGGATCTTGTCAGGACCCTCGATGAAAGCGTGCCTGATCCTGCCGCCGGCCGCCGTTTTGACGTCATCGGTGACCGTCACCCCTTCCTTCCGCAGCCGGTCCAGCGACTGCTCCAGGTTATCCACGCCGAAGCCCACGTGATCGACCACGCGCCCCTTCGATGATTCGAACCCCGCGCGGCCTTTCCACTCCGGCATCGCCTGGCGGGCGTATTCGATGGGGAAAATGATGATGTTCACGTTGTCCATCATCAGCGACGCGTTGGGACCGATCTGGAATTCGCGGATAAAACGCTTTTCGCGCGCAGGCGGCCTGCCGGCTTTCCAGGTAGCGCCGAAATGTTTCTGGTACCATTCCCCCGCCGTGACGGCGTCTTCACTGACCAGGTGCAGATGGCCGAAGTCGTGGTGGGGAGCCGTATTGAGCTCGATGATGGCTTTATCCGGTCCGTCCACGTAGGCGTACCAGAATTTTGGGAACAATTCGGTGATGGGAGTCCCGAATTTCGTGCCCTTGGCGAGTTGTTTCCGGTAGGCGTCCGGCATGTCCTCGGCGCCCCAGCCGAAGTGCCAGATCGCCGAAAGGATGTCCGAAGGTGGAGCGGCGCTCACTTTGGTGAAGAGAAGCCAGGATTTTTGGGCCCACACCGCGTCCATGACGCCGGCGAACCGGGCTTTCTCGCAGTCGAAAGTGCGCGTGTAGAAGTCGATGGCGTTGGCGGGATCGGTCGAGTTGAGGTGCAGGTGATGGAAGTGCGCGGGGGCGGTGGCGTCCGCGCACCAGAGGGCGCGGGTGGTCAACGCCGCCAGGAAAACCAGGCGGGACAGCCGCTGCCCCGTATCTCCGCGCCGGTTTTCGAACAGGCAAAGCGGCTGCGACGGGTTCACTGGTGGAAGCGCCTGTCCCGCCCGGCGCTCGAAGCGGACGATGCATTTTGGCGCGCCGCGGCTAATCATCGGCGCGAACCCAGCCATACGCGCCGTTTACTCTCTGTCCCCCCCGGTCGAGGTATTCCGCTTTCAGCCTGTCCAGCGCATCGCCGGGGAGCGGTTTGCGCTTCGCCTTCAGGTCCACCTTGTAGAGCCTGGCTGCGTTCAATCCGAAGATGTTCGCCTTGTCCTGCTTGGTGATCTTCTTGTAGCCGAACTTCTCGCACATCTCGTCGCTGATCTGGAAGCGCTTGAAGGCGTCGATGGCCCACTGCGGCGATCCCCACCACAGGCAGTCCGTGCCCCAGATGACGTGATCCGAGCCATAGGTCTTGATGTTCTTGCCCATGCCGTGCATACACATCACCGGGTCGGCGATCATCAGCGGCGCGAAGAAGCTGCCGATTTCCGGGTAGACATTATTGATCTGCGGATTCCGCAGCTTGATATCCATCAGGATCTTGTGCCACTGAAAGTCCCCCGTGGACGGATCGTACTGGCCGTTTTTCTTGTAATCCGGCTCCGTCGGCCCGTGCTGGATGGCCGAATGATAAATGACGAAATGGAAATCGGGATTTTTCAGCGCGGCTTTCTCGACGTCCTTGGGATTCGCCAGGTGGCCCAGCGTCCGGGATTGGTAGCTGTAGCCTTTGTGGACGCTGACCAGCTTCAATCCGCGCTTCCGCGATTCCTCGTAAAACCACATGGCGTTGTCGTCGTCGATCTGGAATCCGGCGCCGGTCTGCGCCGGGTCGGTGTGGCAGTACCACTTCCAGGAATCGATCCCGTAGGTCTTGATTTCGCGGTCCATCTGCTCGATCAGGGCCGCTTTGTCTGGGGAGTTGGTGGCTTTGTTCCAGTAATGATTCGGCGCCAGGTTGCCCTGGCACAGGGCGCGCTTCGACCCCGCCAGATCATTGATCGTCTTCTTCGATTGCGACATCAGCCAACTCGGCAATACGCCGCCCTGCCGAGCCTTGCCCTCGAGCACTTTTCCATCCGGCCCCTTCTGAATTTCCCTCCCCGGCACGCCCGAGATTACCAGCATGTCCGTTTCGCTGTCGAAAAACATCTCCTTGACGAAGTTCTGGAATCCGTAGGATTCCACGTCGTTCTTGAGCTGGAAGCCCATGTTCTTCACGAACTCGTTGTCGCGGAACTTGAGAGCGAATCCATTGGTAAAGTGGCTCTGGACGTCCATGACGAAGTACTCGCCTTTGGGCCACTTCTCCTCGACGGCGGCGGGCTCGAAAGCTTCGGCCTCATCGACGTCGAAGGCTTTGCCGTACACCTTGTTGGACGCAAGAAAGCACGTGGCCAGGCCCATGGAGCTGGCCATGAAAGCGCGCCGGTCCATCCCGATTTTTTTGGCGTTGGCCGCGCCCATCTCACCGATCAGATCCTCTACCTGTTTCTGCCGGGCGTTCTGCGGGCGGGGAATGAACTCCTCGTTCGAAACCACCTGCGTCGGCATGGGAGAGTCCACGCCTTTGTTCTGATCGCGCTGAACTTTACGAATCCACATGCAATTCTCCTGTCGAACCGTCCGGAAGCCGGTATTCATATTACATCAACTGACGAAAGCGTGACTTGCGCTTGAATACGGCTCGAAAATGAGGGACAGGATGCTGCCGCGACTCCGCCAGCCGGGCCGGCGTGCGGCCCTTTTAGTCAACCCGCCGAGCTGTTGCGCGCTGCGAGTCTACGGCATTGCCAGGAAGCTGATCGTCTTCTGGCACGCGACTGCCGCCGTCCTGCCGTCCGGCGCGAACGTCAGCGCCCGTACCGCGTGCGGTGAGGGGAAACTCTTTATCGCCTTGCCGGAACTCACGTCCCACAAAAGGACCGACACCGGATGCTGCGTGGTCAGCTCGTTGAAGCCGCCCGTCAGCAGCCGGCGGCTATCCGCGGAGAACGCCATGGACCCGATCATTTCGGGCTGACCGGTCAGCTTGCGCGACAGCTCGAGGCTCTTTGCATCCCAGAGATAGATCGTACTGTCCACTCCCGCAGCCGCCAGGTACTTGCCGTCAGGGGAGAAAGCGATGGCGAACATCGACACCGGCAGGTCTTCGATCAGCCGCCGCAGCTCGCCGTTGCGTGTGCTCCAGGCGCGGACGTTGGTGTCCCAGCTGCCGGCTACGAGCGTCGCGCCGTCCGGCGAAATCGCCATGGCTGAAGTCCCCCCGAGCCCGGCCGGCGCGGCGAAAAGCTGCTTCCCGTTCGCGTCCCAAACCCTGACGGTTTCTTCGCTGCCCGAATCTCCGGTGCGGCTGCTGACGGCCACCAGACTCCGGTCGGGTGAGAACACCAGGCCCCGCGTTCTCTGCGAGGGCCCCGCGATCCGGCGTTTCAGCTCGCCGGTCTGGAGGTCCAGAATCCGGATACTGCCACCTTTGCCGACGATTCCCAACAGGTCCGCCGGCGAAGGCAGCGCTTCCGCCGTGTCGCCTTCTTCCCGGCGCACGGTCCGCTTGAGGGCCCCGGACCTGGCGTCCCAGACGCGCACCTGGCCGTCCCGGCAATCGGCTGCGATCCATGCGCCATCCCGGGTAAAGGCGACGCTGTTTACATCGGCTTCGGACTGGATGACAAGCCCGCTCTGTGCGCTTGACGCCGCCGCCAGCGCCAGCCAGATGAACGCGCGCATTTCAGGCTTTCTCCAGGCAGATGTCGAAGGAGACTTCCGCATGCGGCTTGCCGCTCTCGAAAAGTTTGACCGGACGGACCAGCTCGCGGTTGCCTACCAGGTTGCGCTTGTTGAAATTCTTGTCCGGATCGCCTTCGAACCAGGGATCGGTGGCGAAGTACACCTGCGTGATGAGCGGCCTGTGTCCGGGAGCGGTAATCAGGTAGTGGATGTGCTGCGCCGGGCGGTCGGAATAGTGGCCGGGCATGACGGTCTCGATGCCGTAATCGGAACCGCCCTCGATCAGCAGGCGCGTGCGGTAGCGGTAGCCCTTCACGTCGTAGTGCCCGTCCTGATCGGCCTGCCATATCTCGACGATGGCGCCGGGAACCTTCTCGCCGCGAGTGTTGTACACTTTGCCGGCGACCCGCAGCGGGAAACCCGGATCATTGGGTCCGCGCAGCACGGACGCGTTCGGCGCGCCCTTCTTGAAGAATGGACCGAGCACCTCTGTCGGGGTCGGTTTCTGCGCTTCGGCGTGGCCCTTTTGCCACAGGGCGAACAGGTTCGTGGCCGACATGGGCACACCTGCGACCAGCAGCCCGCGTACGATGCAATTTTCGACGATTTCCCGCCGGGAGGGGTGATCGGACTTCATATGACTCCTTCGCCGGGCCTGGCGCCCGTTCTTCGGATTCATGATACACGATCGCATGGAATCCGGGCACAGGCTGTGGCCGGGCGGGCGATTCTGCCCGCAGAGCGGAAGCCCGCTCCGCATTGTCGGGATTTATTCGTAGCGCAGCGCGCGAATCGGGTCGACGCGGGAGGCGCGAAGGGCCGGGATGTAGCCCGCCAGCGTGGCCGCGGCGATCAGGGCCGCCGTCGCGGCGCCCAACGTGACCGGGTCATTGGGCGTCAGGCCGTAGAGTTGCGCCTCGATGTATTTCGTCAGAATCAGCGCCGCCGGCAGGCCAATCGCGACCCCGAGCGCGATCAGCAGCAGCGCCTCCCGCATCACCATCCACACGACATTGCTGCCCGGAGCACCCAGCGCGACGCGAATGCCGATTTCGCGTGTACGACGCGCAACCGTGTATGCCATCACGCCGTACAGGCCCACCAGCGCCAACAGCGTCGCGATCACTCCGAATGCGGCCGACAGCATCGCAATCATGCGCTCGGTCAGCAGGGATCGATCGACCTGTTCGTCGACCGTGCGCATGTTGTACAGCGGCAGCGCGCCGTCCAGGCGTTTCACCGCTTCCCGGACGGCGCCGAACATCCGCAGCGGATCGAAATCGGTCCGCACGTAGATATTCATTCCGCCCAGATAATTCTGCTGCAGATAGGGGATGAACACCTGCCGTGGAATCTGATCGCGCAGGTTGCGATACATGGTATTTTTCGACACGCCAACGATCTCGATATCCGTCCTCGTGTCCGGGTTCCCGCCGAAACCAAACCGCCGGCCGATAGCCGCTGCCGCGGAGCCGAAGTAATACTCGGCGAACTTCTCATTGACCACCGCATACTTTGGAGGACCCTTGACCTTCGCTTCGGCGCGGTCCAGGAGTTCACGCGCTCCGGGCTTTGTCCAGTCGATTTCGTCCAGGATCAGGGTGCGCTCGTCGGCGAGCGCGAACTCGCGTCCTGCGGCCATCGGAATGCCCATGGTGGCGAAGTAGCCTGGTCCGATCTCGTTCCGCCAGGGCTCCATGTCTTCCCCGTCTTTGGCATGGTAACCGGCGACAGAGATCGTGCTGCTCGACCAATCGCCGTCGAGCAGCCGGATCCTGGAAAACGCCACCGATTGCACGCCCGGCAGCTCACTCAATGTCTGTTGCAGATTCTTGTAGAAGTTGCGGGTATCAGGCCGGGAATATCCGTTGAGCGTCGGATCGAGCGCCAGCGACAGCAGCTTGTTGGTGCGGAAGCCCGGGTCGATGGTCCGCAACTTTTCCAGGCTGCGGATGAACAGCCCCGCGCCGATCAGCAGCAGCAGCGAGAGCGTCACCTGGGCAATGACCAGAGTCTTGCGAAAACGAATCGCTGCCGCGCTGGTGACTGACCCGGCCTGGTCTTTGAGTGTTCCGGCCAGTTCCGCGCGCGTAGATTGCAATGCCGGCGCGAGACCGAAGAGGACCCCGGTCAGCGTGGAAACAAGAAACGTGAAGCCGAAGACACGAAGATCGGGCGAGGAACCGAGGGCCAGCGGCGAGCCTCCCTGGGGAAGCAGGCTCAGCAGGTAGCCGTCGAGCCAGAAGGCAAGCGCCAGTCCGGCGGCTCCCCCCATCAGCGCCAGAAGAACACTCTCGCTGAGAAGCTGTCCGATGATTCGGCTCCGTTTCGCGCCTAAAGCGAAGCGGACCGCCATTTCCTTCTGGCGCGCCGTGGCTCGGGCCAGCAGCAGGTTGGCTACGTTGGCGCAGGCAATCAACAGGACCAGCCCCACGATCGACATCAGTACCAGCAGCGGCTTCTGAAACCGCTCGCGAAACTGCGGCCGCCCCTGCCCTCCCGGCAGCGCTTCCAGCGTGGACTGGAGAAAGCGGTCTTTTGTATAGCGGCTGGCGTTTCGAAAAGCGGCCTCCTGCACGTCGCTCTCGAGCATCGATTTGAACAGCGGCTGCAGGGACGCCCTGGCCTGCTCCACGGTCACTCCCGGCTTGAGGCGTCCGAAGACCTGGACCCATTTGGTGCGCCGCTGCTCGAGATCGTCCCAGTTCGGCGTCATCTGCTTCTTCATGGTGACCGGAACCATGACTTGCGGGCTGAAGCCCAGATCGACCCCGTAAAATCCCGCCTGGCTGACGCCGATGACCGTCATGGGAAAGCTGTTGAGCCGGATGGTCCGGCCTACGACGCTTGGATCGCCGCTGAAGCGGCTCTGCCAGAAATCGTAGCTCAGGACCGCGACAGCGTTACCGCCGGCGAGACGGGTGTCTTCCGCCGAGATGAGCCTTCCGGCCGCGGGGCGAACCCCGAGCACGCTGTAATAGTCGCCGGAGACAAGTTCGGCGGCGACGCGGTCGGTCTGGCCTGTATAGCTCATGCTCAGCGAGGTTCCGAAGCGGCACAGCATCCCGCTGAAGACCTGGTTCCGGTCGCGGAGGTCGCGATACATGGGATAAGAGAGCGAATTCGCTCCCCAATTGCTCCCGTAGTGCGAACCTTTCCAGGAGAGAAGGACGAGCTGCTCGGGATCCTTTACCGGCAGCGCGCGCAGCAGCACCTGGTCGAGCAGGGTGAAAATCGCGGTATTCGCGCCGATGCCGAGCGCCAGCGAGATTCCGGCCACCGCGGTGAACACCGGCGACCGGCCGAAGGTGCGCAGGGCGAAGCGGACATCGGCGGCAAGGTGCGCCATAGTATGAGTCAGACGGCGGAGCGGTGAAATAGTTAGCCGGCGGAGGTGGCGATCTCTTCGGCGACGATCTTGAATCCGGTGTTGGCGCAGGGTACACCGGCGTAGACGGCCGCCTGCATCAGCGCCTCCTTCACGTCGCATAGCTCCAACTCATGCGCCAGGCCGGCGCGCACGTGGAGCCGGAACTCCTCCCAACGGCCGAGCGCGGCGGTGATCGCCAAAGTCAGCAGCCTGCGTGTACGGACATCGAGGCCGGGACGTCTCCAGACGGCTCCCCAAGCGAAGCGTGTGATCAGGTCCTGAAAATCGCGCGTAAACCCGGTGGTGTCGGCAATCGCCCGATCGACGTACCCATCACCCATCACGGCGCGGCGCATCGACATGCCGTCTCCGGCCGAGCCGGCGAGAAAGTCCAGCAGCGCCCAGGAAAACGATCGCGGCCGTTCGATGTTGGAGAGATGGGCAGCCGGCAGGCGCAGCATCCTGACGCGCGGGATTTCCGCTGCAAGGTGTTCGCCGTGACCGGCCCAGGGCGTGGACAGATCCTTGTCTCCCACGATCAGCAGCGTTTCCGCCCGGATGGCGGCAAGCAGACCGCGGTTATCCATGTCGCGGACGGCGGCGCAGCAGCCGGCGTAACCGCCCGGGTCCGTAGCCAGAAGCGTCGCGCGGGTGGTTGCCACCTGCGGGCTGTTCGCGGCCAGGGCTTCAGCCGAGAAGAAGCGCTGCATCACGGAATCGGCGATTGACGCCATCCCCCGCGCGAGCACGGACTGCCGGCGGTTTTCCATCACGGACGGATCGGGGAACTTCGCGGAGGTATTCGCCAGCACCAGGCGGGTGACGCGGTCCGGCGCGTTGGCCGCGATCCACATCCCCGTCATGCCGCCCAGCGAAAGACCGCAGAACGCGAATTCGGCCAGACCGGCGGCGTCGGCGATCGCCAGCGTGTCGAGGCCCAACTGCTCGATGGTGTAGTCACCAGGGGGAGCGCCGGAAACGCCGTGGCCGCGCGTGTCATAGCGCAGAAGGCGGAAGTGATCGAGCAGCTCGGGCGCCTGTGGAGCCCACATGCCGTGGTCGGCTCCGAGCGAATGGGAAAGAACCAGGGCGGGCCTGTCTTCCCTGCCCTCGAGACGGTAATAAAGCCGCGCGGCGCCGCTGTGGACGAAAGGCATGATTACACGTCGAAGAAAACGGTCTCCCTTTCTCCTTGCAGTTGAATTTCGAAGCGCCAGGCTCCGGGGCCGGTCTCTCTGGCCAGCAGCGTCCATTGCCGGTCGGCAGGAACCAGCGCCAGGACGGGGTCCTCCGCGTTCGCCGGCACGCCCTCGAAGTAGATTCGTGTATGGAGATGCTTCAACAATCCGCGCGCGAACAGTGTCACGTTGATGTGCGGAGCCTGCCCTGGCGTGGCCCCCGGTTTCACGGTTTCAAAAATGCAATAGCCGCCGGGCTGCGTTTCCAGCCGACCGAAACCGCTGAAGTACGGGTCCGGAGCAGCCGGCTGCGTGTCCTCGGGGTGAGCGTACTTGCCCTGCGCGTCTGCCTGCCAGACCTCGATCATGGCGTCACCGGGCGCGGGCGAGCCGGCGCCGTCCCATATCTGTACTGTGAGCTGGATGCGTTCGCCCATCGCGCCGCGGCCGGCTAGACGCCCAAGGGCGGAGTTCGCCGTCAGCCCGAAGTTGAAGAACGGCCCGATCGTTTGAGAAGCCGTAGGGATCCGTTTCATCCGGATCACTCCTCGAGCGGCGTGGCGTCCCGCCCGCGCAGCACGATGTCGAAGCGGTAGCCAAGCGCCCATTCCGGCACGGTGACGTCGAGATCGAATTCCGAAACCAGTCGGTTGCGCGCGTCTTCATCGCGGATCGATTGCAGCACCGGATCGAGAGGCAGCAGCGGATCGCCGGGAAAGAACATTTGCGTGACCAGCCGGCTGACGAAGGCCGGCCCGAACAGCGAGAAATGCAGATGGGCCGGCCGCCAGGCGTTGGGATGGTTGCGCCAGGGGTACGCTCCCGGCTTGATGGTGGTGAACTTGTAACCGCCGTCATCCCCGGTGATCGCGCGGCCGGCGCCGGTGAAGTTGGGGTCGAGCGGCGCCGGATGCTGATCCCGAGGGTGCAGATACCGGCCGGCGGCGTTGGCCTGCCAGAGTTCGACCAGCGCGTTGCGGACCGGGCGTCCGTCCTCGTCGAGCACCCGTCCGGCGACAATGATGCGCTCGCCTTGCGGCTCGTCCTTGCCGTGGCGGGTCAGATCGTCGTCGGTCTCGCCGATCGGATTGTGGCCGAACAAAGGACCGGTGCACTCGGACAACCCGTGTGGAATCGTAATCAGCGGCTGCCGGGGCGCGCGCAGCAGCGTCGATTTGTAGCCCTCGTACAGGTACTCCGGTTGTGTGCCTTTCGGCGGCCGCGGATACTCGCGCATCACTTCATCCGGAGTTCACCACCGAGGTTGCCCGCGAACTCAAGCCCCGTCCGGCGCGCGGCAGCCGGCGGAATGAGTGTCGTCAGACCCGCTCTCTTCCACTGAAATTCGCGCATATCCTCCGGCCGCTTCCCTGTCTATTATTCCGCGTGCCCGCGCGCTTGGCAAGATGGAATCGCAGCCGGCCGGAAGGGCGTTCGGGAGCGCACACACCAGAATTTTTCTTCGGTCGTTTTCCGCCGGTTCATCGTCTATAGTTCTTGAGATCCCGATCATGAGTCAAGGATTTTGCACCGCCCACGGGCCGGAGCCGGCGAAGCTGTCCGAGCTGCGAGCCAAAACGGATCAGCAGCTTGCCAACCTTATTCAATCCACACTCGATGTCGGATTGAGGCTGGCAGCCCTGACCCAAACCGAAGCCAGTAGTTCGGCCGACGCCGAACAGTCGCTCGAACGGACCGGTCAAGCCCTGGCTGAAGTGTTGAGTTTGCTTCCTGCCCTGCATCAAGAGCAGAGGCGGATTGTGACGCCCAAGCTCAACGAACTGCGCCAAGCCATGGAGCGCTTGCGGCGCGCCTCTTCCTGGGTGACCCGCGCCGCAGCGTTCTGATGCCTTTCCGAGAACCGCGGCCAGACTGGGAACCGGCTGACAAGCTCAGGAAAGTCAGAAGCCTGAAGATGGGACTGAGCCGGCGACAGTTCCCTCCGCCCGCGCCTCCGATTTTTCGAAGACCGGACGCTCCCATATCGAAAGCCGCGCCAGCCCCGCTACTCTCGTGTCGATACTGAGCCGGGTTATCTTCGTCTCCGAATCGGCGCGCGCGTCCATGTCCTGCGCTATATCGATGCGTCGTAAGAAGATCGAAGGCATCTTCACCATGCGTCCGGATTGATGCGAAACCTGGCCGGTGCCGGCATCGATCCACAGCTCGCCCCGGAACAGTCCGACGCGTTTCTTTCGGGGAGTGACCCGGAAAACATAGGTCAGCTCCGGTCCGAATCCGACCGAGCCGATGTAGTGAAACTTGTAATTCGCCCCGTTAACGGCGACTTCCGCCCTCGATGGAGCGTTTTTCTGCGCGGACAAATACCGGGAGATCACCTGGCGTTTCACCGTTCCATCACCCTCGGTCCCGAGAACTTCGAAGACCGGCGATCCGGAGGCCGAAGAGCGCCGGATACCGCGCATACGCGCCCACTTTCCCTGCCCTGGCAAAGAGGCTTCGATCTCGACGGCCACGTCAGGCTGGCTGGTTTCATGCGGATCCGAAGCGTGTGAAAGATAGCGTTCCAGCGCCGCTTTCGGCCCGCCGGAACTGCCGGTAACCGCCCACATCGACGCCGGAGCCAGTACAGCCAGCGCCGCGATACCGGCCCCGGATGCGAGCCACTTAGTGAATCGCATCGGAAGCTCCTGATTTAATGGACTTACTCTCCTCCGCCCACGGCACCGGATGCCTGCGGCCGCAAGTGCCGCACTCGTAATGTCCGTGGATCGGCCACATCGGCGAGGTGTGCATCAAGGTGCACCACAAATCTCCCCACCGGTCGATCTGCCCTGCGTCCTGCGCTTCCTGTCGAGTCATAATTTCCTGTCCCTGTGTTCCCTTAGATGCGCCATCGCAGCTCAGGTCGCAAATTCGGTCTCGGACCGGCCGGCAGCGCCGCGGCGCGACAGGTTTGCCACCGTCCAGCCCGGCATCCGCGGCGCCGGCTGAAGGGAGGCGATCAATAGAACAGGGTTACAGAGGCGAGCTTTACTATCCCGGTCCCGAGAGCGCCGGCGCGGCTCCGCTTGACTGGCGCAACAACCGGTCGAGCTCGACCTTTAACTGCGCCAGCGTGTTTCGGGCGGCCCTCTCGTGGATCAGATTCTTCATCTCACAGGGGTCCGAGCGCAGATCGTACAGCTCATCCATGCCGGAGAGCTCCGTGTAGCGAATGTATTTCCAGCGTTCGTTGCGCACGCACTGGTAGCCCATGTCGGCCACGCGGGGAAACACCTTGTCGGAGAAGCGCTCGATCAGGAACGAGGTCCGCCAGCCTTTCGTATCGCCCTTGAGCAGCGGCAGAAAAGAGCGGCCGTGAACCTTCCGCAAGGGGTCGGCGCCGGCCACCTCGAGCAGCGTCGGAGCCATGTCGATGTTGAGCGTCATGGCGTCCACCACGCTGCCCGGCTGGATGAGCGCCGGATAGCGGATCATCAGCGGAATGCGCGCCGACTCCTCGTATGCCAGCCGGCGCTCATAGCTCAACCCATGTTCGCCGTAGAAATAACCTTCGTCGCTGGTGAATACGAAGAAGGTATTATCGAGCTGCCCCGATTTCTCCAGGACTTTCAGAATCCGCCCCACGCCTTCCTCGGCCGAGGCGAACATGCGCAGCCGGTTGCGCATGGTTTCGTCGCCCGTGCGGGTGGACGCGCTGAGCGGCGGCAGGCCGCCGATCTTCCGCAGCAGCGCGGGCTTGCCCACCGGACCGCCCTGCGCGTTCAGCCGTCTGGGCACGGGCTGTCCGGCGTAGAGCGTCTTGTGGCGATCCGCCGGGATGAACGCGCCGCCGGCAGGATCGGAGACACTGCCGTCGGCGGCTTGGTCGAGCTCCGGATGGACGGCTTTGTGCGAGAGGTAGAGAAAGAACGGCGCGGTGCGCTTGCGCTCGAGAAACTCGACCGCGTGGCCGTTGAGGATGTCGGTCGTGTAGCCCTTTGCCTTGACGCTCTTCCCGTTGACGTTCATCTCCGGGTCGAAGTACGTTCCCTGCCCTTTGAAGCTGACCCAGTGGCGAAAGCCCGGACGCGCGGAATCGTCGACTCCCATGTGCCACTTGCCGATGAAGGCGTTGTCGTAGCCCGCTTTCTCCAGATGCCGGGGAAAGGTGTCGAGGCGATGGCTAAGCGGTGAGTGATCGGTATTGTCGATGACGCCGTGCGTGTGCGCATACTGCCCCGTGAGGAAGCAGGCGCGGCTGGGAGAGCACAGCGGCGTGGTCACGAAGGCGTTGCGGAAGCTGACGCCTTCGCGCGCCAGCCGGTCGATGTTGGGCGTGCGGGCGAACGGATGTCCGGCGCAGGCCAGTTCGTCCCAGCGCAGATCGTCCATGAGTATGAAGACGATGTTGGGGCGCGGGGCTGCGGAGACCCGCGCGGATGCCGCCAGCGCGCCGGTGGCGAGCCGCAGCGCCTGCCGCCGGGATGGCCGTGTCGGTCGGGTCTCGAAGCTCATCGCGCAGCCAACGCCCAACCCTTCGCGGTCGGATCCGTCTTCAGAAACTCCAACAGCCGCACAGCCACTTTCTGCCTGCCCGGCGGGGATGGATGCGTGCCGTCCTCGGCGTAATCCGCGCGAACGTAGCTCAGCCCGTCCTTGTTGGCCTTGGTCCCATCCGCCCACAGATACGGACCCCACTCGCACCACGGGGCCCGAACCGCTCCCCTGGCCGGATCGTAATTCAGCTCCGGCTTCCCCGCGATCTGGCCGGCGATCAGCCATTTCACCGCAAATCCGCTTT